>CAJAYZ010000498.1 GCA_903949225.1 uncultured Planctomycetaceae bacterium | reverse complement strand
TCCGACTGGCTGACCCTCTCCAACACCCTCGCTGTCAACAGCCATTGGATCATGGCCTCCCCTGAGGATGAGCTGTTCCTCGTGGCGGCGGCCCGCGGGTTTGTCAGCAACAGTGGCCTGGAGGACGAAGTGGCGGAGCCTGAGGAGTCGGCGGGTGGGGAGCAAACGGTGCCAGAGCACGACCGGCGCCTCAGGGAGCTCCTCGATCGCTTCCCCGGCAACCTCGAGCTCCTCGCCTACTTCCTCCAAAAGGCGACCACCCGGGGGGACATCGACGAGGTGACGACGCTCCTCGGGCAAGCACCCCCCGAAGCGGAGGACGACAACCGCTTCTGGCGGTTCAAGGGGTGGGTGCATGGCCAGAGCGACCAGCCGGCCGAGGCGGAGGCGGCCTACCGCCGGGCGCTGGAGATCGACGCCTACGACTTCGCCACGCAGCACCAGCTGGGGGGAGCGTTGCGGAAGGAGGGAAAGCTCGACGAGGCGGCCGATTTTGTCCGCTTGGCGGCCGTGGGACGCTCCTTGCGGAAGACGATCCTCGAGCAGCCCGATGTCCGCACGATCCCGCCGGGCGTCCTCGGCGAGATGGGGCGCTATGCGGAGGGGTGTGGCGATCGCGACGTCGCCGGGAGGATCTCCGCGCGCCTTCGGCAGATCGGCACACCCCCGCCTGCCGCTGGCCCGCCGCGTTCCAAGGTGCAAATCCCTTGACGGCGGCAGCATGGTGGAATTAGATTTCTGAAGGGTGGGTCGTTCGGGGATCCCGGAAAAGATTTGTTTCCCGGGATGACGAGGCTCGATGCATGCTAGAAACGCGCTTTGGCCGTCGATCGGCCGGGGCAAAGGTTCTGGGGGCATGAGGCTCGGTGGCTTTTCCGGGGGGCTCCCTGCCAGGCTGCAAGCACACTGCAACCAGACTTCCTTGTTCGCTGTCCAGCTTCGTTCTTCAGGTCGGTTTCATCGTTCGTTCCCTCATCATCCGCACCGTCGTCATCTTCCCTGCGTAGACGTTTCCGCCCGGCAGCCCGCTGCCTCGCCACGACCGCTGGGAAATCAAGGCAATCCAACACCATGGTCAACCGCTCTGCTTTTTCGATGCTCAAGTTTTCGATGTTCAAGCCGGTCCACGCTCTCCTTCTCGGGGCGGTTGCCCTCGTCGTCGCCGGCTGCGGAGCCGGTGGCCCCTCGTTCAATCCCGTCGGCGGAAAGCTGACGGTCGATGGGAAGGTGCCGGCCAATGTCCAAATCTCCTTCTACCCCGTCGACGGCAAGGGGCCGATTGCCTCCGGCAACGTTGACGCCGGCACCGGCCGCTACGACCTCACCAGCAGCGGTGGCGTCGGCAAGCCCGCCGGCAAGGGGGCGGTGGCTGGCAAATATAAGGTGGTGCTCAACGCCGGCGGCGGCGCCGGTGCTGCGTCGCCCGAGGCGATGATGGCGCAGTACAGCGGCAATAATCAGGGGAAGGCCCCGGCGGCGCCGAAGGCCGCCTTCAAGAAGGAGTATGGCTCGGCTTCCACCAGCCCCAAGGAGGTTGAGGTCAAGTCGGGGGCCAATTCAATTGACCTCGATCTTTGAAGTCCGTTGGTCTGTTCTCCCGAGGACATCTGTCCGAACTTAAGTCTCGTTGGTCTTTCGGTCTCGATGCTTCCGGTTCCCACGCTCGGTCTCATTTCTCATTCCCTTTGTTCGCAGGTGGCGGATCCCGGTCGGTTCGGTTCCTTCCGTTCAACGTTTGTCAGCACTCGTTTCCAAGGCCGTACCCAAACGGCGGATTTCTCTCATCGGCTTCATTCACGGAGATTCACTCATGTCCATTCAAACCCTCTTCAGGGGGCGTGCCCGCGGGGCGTTCACGCTCGTCGAACTGCTGGTCGTGATCGCGATCATCGGCACGCTCGTCGGCCTCCTCCTCCCGGCGGTCCAGTCCGCTCGTGAGGCTGCTCGCCGCAGCAGCTGTTCCAACAAGCTCAAGCAGGTTGGTCTGGCCATCCAGAACCACGCTTCGGCCAAGCAGGACGTGCTTCCCTTTAACAAGGATCAGGCGATCTGCGGCCAGTCCGGGGCAGACACCGGTCGCGGGCAGTTCAACCTCTCCAACGACGGTGCTTGGTCGTGGGTGTTTATGGCGATGCCCTACATGGAAGAGCAGGCCCTCTACAACCAGTTCAACCAAGCTCTCAACTCCTACGACAGCAGCACCAGCCCCGTCAACAATCTCTCGCTCGCAGCCAAGCCGCTGAAGGGCATGCTCTGCCCGTCGAATACGGCGATGGATCCAGTCCGGCGGGGCTTGCATCTCAGCTACTTCAACCACAACGGGACGACCCTGGGCGCGACCGACTATGTCGGCAGCCTCGGGCATATCTGGTCGGGCTGGAAGGACTGCGGCGCCGTGCCCGAATTTACCGATCCGGAGAATCGGCGGCGCTTCGTGAGGGGGGAGGGTGGCACGCCGTGGGTCAACGGTGAGTGCATGAACGAGCAGGCCAATTTCAACGGCGTGTTCAAGCAGGTTGGCCCGCGGAAGCTCAGCGACATCGTCGACGGCACCTCGCGGACGATCGCGGTGTTCGAGGACATGCACTGGAACGGCGGCAACGGCGCCACGTTCGACTACAACAACACGGCTGATTGTGCCTGGATCAACCCGAACGGCGCCGTCAACAGTCTCCGCAACCCCCTCAACAACACCAACCCCGCTTGGCAGAGCTGGGGTGGTGACATCCGGTGCCACGGCTGGAGCAGCAATCATCCCAACGGTGCCTTCGCGGCCCGGGCTGACGGCAGCGTGGCTTACTTCAACGAGAACATGGATAACTTCGTCCGGTACTGCCTCGCCACGGCCCGAGGCCGCGAGTCGCAGAACGAATAATCCAGTCCCGCTGCAGCCCGGCGCTCGCTGGGAAGCGGTGGGGTTTGGAGCATCTTCAACACGGGGCCCGCCGGCGACGGCGGGCCCCGTCCGTTTTCAGGTATCCTGAACGTGGCACGCCTCCGTCGATCCTCCTTCGAACGTCTCTGCCATGCTTCGCCGCTGTGCGTCCATTTCGGGCCGGGTCGTTTGGGCGATCGTGATCGCGGCCGTGGCCCTTGCTGTTGGCTGCGCCAAGCCGCAGTCAGCCTCGACGCCCCCGGCGGCGACGACATCTCGGCCAGCCACAGGGGTATCCCGGCCTGCTGCTGCCCCGGGCAAGCCGGCTGGTGTCGCAGCCACGCCGGCTGCGAAGGCTGAAAAAGCCTCGCCATTCAAGTTTGAGCGGCCGGTGCGCTCGGAGGGAAAGAACGGCGACGATTCGGTTCCCTGCCCCCGCTTCGAGGATACAAGCGCGGCCCGTGGCTTGGACCACGTCTATCGCAATGGTGAAGCCGGGGGCTCGCTGATGGTCGAAGCGATCGGCGGGGGCGTCGGCTGGCTCGACTACGACCGCGATGGCCTGTGGGATCTGTATTTCAATCAGGGGGGCGATCCGGCCGTCGCTGATCGCAGCAATCAGCCCTTCGACCGTCTCTTCCGGCGCCTGCCGCCGAGCGCCGGGGGCCGATTCATCGACGTCACGGCGGCCTGCCGAATCCATGAGACGGGCTACGGGCAAGGAGTGGCTGTCGGCGATTTCGACGACGATGGATTCGACGATCTCTATGTGACGAACGTCGGCGCCAACACCCTCTATCGCAACCTCGGCGACGGCACGTTCGTCGACGTGACGGCGGCGGCGGGGGTCGGGGACGAGCGGTGGAGCTCATCGGCAGCCTGGGCCGATCTCGATGGCGATGGCGATCTCGATCTCTACGTCTGCAACTACGTCCGCTACGACCCGTTCCACCCGATGGACTGCCGCAACGTCAAAGGGGAGCCACGGATCTGCCATCCCCGCGACGTCGAGCATTGGCCCGACGAGTGCTACGAGAATCTCGGCGACGGATCCTTCCGCCCGGTGGCCCAAGCGTGGGGGCTGTTCGGGCCTGGCAACAAGGCGCTCGGCGTCGCGGTGGCCGACTTCACCAACGACGGTCTCCCCGACATCTACGTCGCCAACGACACGACCCCCAACTTCCTGTTCGTCAACGAAGGCAAGGGCGCCGATGGCGAGATGCGATTCCGCGAGTCGGCAACGCTCCTCGGATGCGCCGTCGACCGCAACGGCATGGCGCAGGCGAGCATGGGGCTCGCCGTGGGCGACTACGACGACAACGGCTGGCTCGACGTCTACTCAACCCACTTCTACGACGAGTCAAACACCCTCTACCGCAACCTCGGGGCGAGCGGATTTGAGGATGTGACGGGGCTCGTCGGGCTCCACGAGCCGACGCTCCCGCGGCTCGGCTTCGGGACGGCGATGGCCGATTTCAATGCCGATGGCCGCCAAGAGCTGCTCATTGCCAACGGCCATGTGGAAAACTATCCCGGGAGCCCGCTTTTGAAGATGAAGGCCCAGCTGTTCAGCTTCAACGGACAGCGATTCAAGGATTGCAGCGGCGCCGCCGGCCCCTACTTCGAGGAGAAGCTCGTGGGCCGCGGCGTGGCCCTGGCCGATGCCGACGGCGACGGCGATCTCGACGTGGCGATCGCCCATCAAAACAGCCCGGCGGCGCTGCTCGAAAACCGCTCCGCAGCCGGGCACTGGCTGACCTTCCAATGCATCGGCGAGCGGAGCAATCGGCGCGGGATCGGAGCCCGAGTAACGGTGACCAGTGGCGACCGGACGTGGATCCGCGAGCTCTGTGGGGGGAGCAGCTATGCAAGCACCCACCAGCCGCTCTTGGCCGTGGGGCTTGGCGACCGGGGCGGCCCCTGCACCGTCGAGATCCGCTGGCCGAGCGGCGCGACGCAGCGGCTCGAAGGGACGGCCGTCGATCAGGCGCTCGTCCTCCGTGAGCCGCCCGTGAACCGCTGACGAAGCGCTCGGTCAGGGGGAGTTAGGGGCCGGCGTTGTGGCAGCGGCTGGCCGGTAGGGGGACGTAGCAGCGGCTTTGAGGCGCGAGATCGTCGTCCGTTCCTCCTCCGCCTCCTCGCTGTGGTTGGTGCGGGCGAGGAGTTCGGCGAGGAAGGATCGGACCGGCAGGCTCGAGGGATCGAGCTCGAGGCTTTTCCGCACCGCTGCGATCGCTTCGTCGGGGCGGGCGAGGGCCACGAGAATCGCACCGCGCTGGGCGTGGACGGCCGCGACGGAGGGGCTGGCACTGATGAGGCGATCGAGCATCGCCAGGGCTTCGCGGAGCCTCCCCCCCCGCTCCATCTGCCGGGCCAGCATCGCCATCGTCTCGCCATCGCTTGGATCGGCCGCGAGGGCCCCCTCCCAGCAGGCGGCCGCGGCGTCCATGCGGCCGGTCGAGGCGTAAAGCTGACCGAGGCCGCGGAGCGATGCGACGTCGCCGGCGAGGGCCGCGACGATGGCTCGCTGGTCGCCGCTGTTGACCCCCTCCGGAACGAGGGCCGAGATCGCCTCCTGCGCCCGCTGCGTGCTCTTCGTGGCGCCGGGCAGCGAGGCGAGGAACAGGCCACGGGCCCGTTCGAGCTCCCGGGCCGGCACCCGGCTGGCGGCATCATCGAAGGCGACGAGTGCTGCCCCCTGGGCCCGCGGCGCGGTGGGAGAGGATTGGTCGGGCTTGCGGGGGACGCGGTGGTCCGACATCGCCGTGTGAGCGATCTCGACGAGATCCTGCGACGGCATGTGACAGCGGATGCAGGAGCCGGCCGCCGGCGCCGTATTGCGTTCCACCTCCGGCAACGAGCAAGGCTTCTCCTCATGGCAGGCCTGGCACTTCGTCCGGTAGAAGGCATCGATCGCCTCAGGTGCCGGTTTGCTGTGGGGATCATGGCAGGAGACACAGCCCAGCGTGCCCCCCGTTCCCTTCCAGCAGCCGCTTTGACGCATCTGCTCCACCTGGCTGACGGGCTTCGCTCCGGAGGCCGTCGTGGCCGTTTCGTCGTGAACGAAGACGAGGAGCGTGTCATCGAGGTGGTCACCGGGGCG
>CAJAYZ010000497.1 GCA_903949225.1 uncultured Planctomycetaceae bacterium | reverse complement strand
TCCTCGAGGTGACGGTCACGCCCCTCCCCTCCCCTGTCATGCTCCCCTGGCAGGAGTCGTACGGCGGTTGCCGGTCGTGGGTGGAGATCGACGAAGCCGCGGGGGGGTGACCGCGTGTTCCGGGTGTGCGTCGTCGCTCAGCGCACGACGCGGGCCCCGCCGCCGCTGATCTGCTTTTCGACTTCCTTGCGCGTGGCCATCGAGGTGTCGCCGGGGGTCGTCGAAGCACGGGCCCCGTGGGCGGCACCGTATTCCACCGCCTTATGCGGATCGTTGAACTCGAGAAACCCAAACACGAGTCCGCTGGCGAAGCTGTCGCCGCCGCCGACCCGGTCGAGGATCTCGAGATCGGGATACTGGCGGCTGTCGTGGAAGCTTCGATCGTGCCAGAGGATCGCCGACCAGTCGTTCTTCGTTGCCGAGACGACGCGGCGCAGCGTCGTCGCCGCCACCTTGAAGTTCGGGAACTCCTTCACGGCCGTCTCGATCATCGCCTTGAAGGCGTCGGTCTCGACGATGGAGATCGCATGATCGACCCCCTTGACCTCGAAGCCGAGCGAGGCGGTGAAGTCTTCCTCGTTGCCGATCATCACGTCGACATGGCGGGCGATCGCGCGGTTGACCTCACGCGCCTTGGCCAGGCCCCCGATGCTCTTCCACAGGCTGGGGCGATAGTTGAGATCGTAGGAGACGATCGTGCCGTGCTTCTTCGCGGCCTCGACCGCCTCGATCGTCAGGGCCGCTGTCGACGCGGAGAGGGCGGCGAAGATCCCGCCGGTGTGAAACCAGCGGACGCCGATCTCCCCGAAGAGCTTCTCCCAGTCGATGTCGCCCGGCTTGAGCTGGCTGGCGGCCGTGTTGCCACGGTCGGGCACGCCGACGGCCCCGCGGATCCCGAAGCCGCGCTCGGTGAAATTGAGGCCGTTGCGGACCGAGCGGCCAATGCCGTCATCGTCGCGCCATTGGACGAAATCGGTGTTCACCCCCCCCTGAAAAATAAAGTCCTCGATGAGCCGGCCGACTTCGTTGTCAACGAAGGCGCTGACAAGCGCCGTCCGCTGTTGAAAACACTTCCTCAGGCCGCGGGCGACGTTGTATTCGCCTCCCCCTTCCCAGGCCTGGAAGTGCCGCGCGGTGCGGATCCGCCCCTCGCCGGGATCGAGGCGGAGCATGACCTCGCCGAGCGAGACGCAGTCGAATCCACAGCGGTCCTTCGGCTTGATCGGCAGCGACATGGAGGCTCCTTCGTGGGGTGTGTTGAGTGGGGGTGAGCGATTGATGAATCGGAGAGTCAGGCGGTCGGCAGGGTGGCAGCATCGATTTCGGCCACGCCCGCCTCGCGGGCCAGCTCGTTGAGGGCGGCGACTTCGGCGGTGGAAAAGAGCAGCCCGCCAGCCCGGCAGGTGCGTTCGGCCGCCTCGGCCTCGAGTTGGCCGGGGAGCATGCAGCCGGAGTTGCCGTGGCCGAGGATGTCGGCGAGGACGGCCTTGACGTTGTCGCTCTGCGAGCGGCCAAAGGAAAATGCGGCGCCGCTGATCGCGTCGGGGTGAATGACCTGGAAGAAGAAGGCACACCCCTGCTTTTCACCGGCGACGGGCGCCCGGCTGCGGATCGTGGGGAGCGAGCCGCCGATAAATCCAGCGACGATCTCGTTGATCAGCGACAGCCCGTAGCCCTTGTGATCGCCGAAGGGAAGGAGGGCCACGGCAGCGTCTGGATCGGTCGTCGGCTTTCCAGAGGCATCGACGGCGGCGCCGGGAGGAAGCGTCTTCCCTTCGCGCTTGAGCTGCTGGACGCGTCCCATCGCGATCACGGAGGTGGCCCAGTCGATAACGATTGGGTATCCGACGGCGTCGGTGGTCGGGAAGCCCCAGGAGTGGGGATTGGTGCCGAGCGTCGGGTGGACGCCGCGGAACGGGACCACCTCGGCGAGCGACGCGGTGCAGTTGGTGTAGGCGATGTAGCCGCGGCGGGCGGCTTCCATGACGTAGCCGCCGCCCCACAGATAGTGGAAGGCGTTGTCGACCGAGACGGTGCCGGTGCCGTGCCGGTCGGCAAGCGCCATGCAGCGTTCGATCGCGTCCCAGGCGACGGCCTGGCCGAGCTTCTTGTTGGCGTCCCAGACTTCCGTCGCGTCGAATCGCGACGGGAGCTTGCGGACTTGGGCTCCGGGCACGCAGCCGCCGGCCTTGGAGCCGAAGAGCTCGTCGAGGTGGAGGGCCTTGATCGCGTTATGCGTGCGGATGCCGTGGGTCGTGGCGGCGGTGGCGAGCTTGGCCGCCTTCTCAGCCTCGTCGACGGTGTAGCCGCGGTGACGGTAGGCGGAGACGACGATCTGCTCGTGGATCGCGACGGGGACGACGTGGAAGATCTCGGCCATGGTGACTTGGTGGGCTCCGGGAGCGGGAGAGGTACGGGGGGCTTCAGACGACCTTCTTCACCGGGACTTCCGGGTTGATCTGCGCCAGTGGCTTCTCGCCGCGCATGCAATTGAGGAGATTGGTCACCGCCGCCATCGCCTGCCGCTGGACGCTCTCGTGGGTGCGCGAGCCGACATGCGGGGTGACCAGACACGTCGGGAGGTTCGTGAGCGGATGGCCAGCCGGCGGCGGCTCGGTATCGAGGACGTCGGTGCCATAGCCGCGGACGCGGCCGCTCCGTAGGGCGTCGGCCATGTCGGCCGAGTTGACGATTTCGCCACGGGCACAATTCACGATCAACACCCCCGGCTTCATCTGCCGGATCGTCTCGGCGCGGATGAGGTCGCGCGTCTCGGGGGTGAGATTCGTGTGGAGGGAGACGATGTCGGCGAGGCCGAAGAGGTCGACGAGGCCCGCTGCCCGCTTGATGCCATGGGCGGCGGCGAAGGCGTCGTCCCAGTGGAGGTCGTAGCCCACCACCGGCATCCCGAAGGCCCGGGCCCGGATCCCCACTTCCCGGCCGATCCGCCCCATCCCCACGATCCCGATCGTCTGGCCCATCAGCTCGTGGCCGGTGGCCCGCTGCCAGCCGCCGGTGCGGGTCGAGTCGGTGTGGAAGAGGAGATTCTTCTCGAGCGCCAGCATGAGGAGGAAGCAGTGCTCGGCGACGGTCGTGTGGTTGACGCCGGGGGTGAACAGCAGCGGGATTCCCTTCGCCGTGCAGGCCGCAACATCGATCTTGTCGACGCCGATCCCATACTTCGAGAGCACTTTGAGCCGCGGCGAGGCCTTCTCGATCACCTGCCGCGTGATCGCGTCGTCGCCGCAGAGGTAGCCGTCGATCTCGCCGACGAGCGCGAGGGTGTCGGTTTCGGAGAGCGGTCCGCGGGCGGTGACAATCTCCCAGCCGGTGGCAGCAAGCGTCGCGTGGTGGGGGCCGGGGGTGTCTTGGAAGGAGGTCGTGGTGAGAAGGATTCGCGGAGTCATCGAGGTGTCCTGGGCTGACGCGGAGGGGACTTGAGCGTGCACTCTTACCCGACGGGAACCGTCACCGCAAATTGATGGCAGCGGGGATCTAGTAGCGGTAGCCGATTCCGGTGTTGGCGAAGAAGTTTGGCGAGGTGTCGTTGAGCCCCCAGCCGAAACGGAGGCCGAGCTCGAGGTCCTTCGTGAGCAGGACATGGCCGCCACAGCTGCCGTATTGGACGTTGATGGCCTTTTCCTTGCCGTCCGACATGATCCCGAAATACTCGGCGTGCACCTCCCACCGCTCGCCGAGGGAGATTTTGAGGGCCGTGGAGGGGGCCCACTGGTTGAAGAAGTCTTCCTCGGCCCAGCCGGTGCCGTAGCGAATGCCCGAGCGCCATTCCCACCCGTTGGCGAAGCGCCAGGCCCACGCTTCGCCGACCATCATCGTCGATTGGTAGGTCGGCCCGTAGAGCGGTGTGAAGCCTTGGACAACGAGCGCCGACATCGGGATCCACCCGGCTTGATCGCTCGTCTCGAGCTTGGCCCCGTAGAGCATCCGGCTCTCCTCTTCCGAGATCAGATCCTCGCCGCCGACCTGGTTGCCCGATGCCAGTCCCGGCCCGCCGGCCTCGTAATTGATTCCGACCCGCAGTTCGAAGCGCTCGCCAATCCCGCGGCGGACGAGGAGCTCCGGGAAGCTGTGGGCTTCCGGGCCAGTGGCGTTGTCGATGAAGGAATACGACGCTTCGGTGATCGTGCGGCCGGCACCGGCCGTGGTCGGGGCGAAGGTGAACGTATCGCGGTCGGTCTCGAACTCCTCTTCCGCGTCCGTCCACGCCTCTCCGGCGCGCAGCTGCCGCACCTCCATCTGTGCCGGAAGCGACCTCGCCGGCAGGACCGTCAGCGCTACGGCCGTTGTCAGCGAGAGCACGATGGATCGCACAAGCGCGCTGCTGGGGCGGTACGAGCTCATGAGCGAGCAAGACTCGGTAGCGGATTTCCGACGGCTCATGATCCGGAGGCGGGCGTGCGGGGTGTCGGGCGGTCGAAGTGCCAGGTGAAGCCGACGCCGGCCCAGTAGCTGCAGATGTCGATGCGGGTGGAATCCCCGAGGAACTCCGTCGCTGGGAACATGCCGCCGGCGAAGGCATCGAAGTCGAGCCCGGGGATCACGTCGCTGTAGCCGAAGCCACCGGAGATCCGGTGTTCGTTGACGATCGCGAACTGGCTCTGCACGTACTTCACCGCCGGAATACCACCGGGAACTGGGACCGGGCCGATCGATGTTCCAAAGCGGTGGTCGATCGGATTCTCGGCCAAGGCATAGCCGGCCCTGAGCTTGAGCCGATCGGTGGCGCGGTACTGGGCCCCGAGCTGCATCACCCACTGCGGGTTGTAGATGCTTTTGAACAGCGCGGCTGAGTCCCAGTCGAGGAACAGGGCATCAGCGGCCAGCAGCAAGTTGCCATCCATGAGCGATTCGTTGGAGATCCCCATCCCCACCGTCTGCGGCAGGCCCATGTCGACGTCGATGGAGCGGGACTGGCCGAAGAGGGTCGCCTCGTTCGGAAACCGGAAGGCCTGGGTCGACTGGTAGTAGGCCCCGAGGCGGGTGGCATCGCCGACGAGGTAATTGATCCCGACCCCTCCCCGCAGGGCGTAGGCATTGGTCATGTTGCTGACGCCGACAAAGGGCCCGGAGGCGTAGCCGTCGCCGATGAACATCGTCGCCCCCACCGAGAGCCGCTCCGTAAGGGCCACGGCCACTGACGGGGCGAACTCGAGGAACAGCAGGTAGGAGGAGGTGCCGTTGCTCGCCGGACTTTGGATGTAGCTCGAGCCGCCACCGGCAGCGCCGAGGACGGCGAGCCCGACCGTCGTGGGGAGTGCGAAGCCGTCGAGCTCCTGGGAGACGCCGATCGCCGGCACGATCGCCCCCGGGGTTTCGCTCTTTTGGGAGAACGGCTGGACGCCGAGGAGCGGGATTGGGGCAGCCTGCGAGAGTCGGGCCGTCGGGCCGACGAAACCCCCGCCGATCGTGAAATGCGTTCCCTCGTACTGCGTGAGGGCTGCCGCATTGCCGTTGATCGCGGAGATGAAGTCTTGGGGGGCGGCGACGCTCGTGCCCGCCATGCCGCCGGAGGCGGGCATGAGAGTGTTGCGGAAGTCGATGCCATAGGTCTGGGCCGAGGCTCGATCTGCCGAAGCAGCGAGCCAGGCTGTCCCCAACAGAAATAACACCAGTGGTATCGCTCGCACGAAGCCTCCCCCCATCCGCAGAACCCCCTCATTCCGCACGACCCGCACTGCCCGTTCCATCGGCGTCTCTCTCTGTCTCCCTTGAGGACTCCCCCTCGGGTAAGCCGTGACCGGAGGCCCGCGCCGCCGAAGTCGCACTCATGTGGCTCGACGGCTTGGTGGTTGGGGGGAGCTGGGCGGCTGCGAGAGCTTGTGTGGATCAGGGTTCCGGGGGAGACGAACTGTGACGGTTCCTCCGCTGGTGGCAGCCGTCACGGCTGGAGGGCCGCCTCCGCCGATGGATGAAGGACTCGATCCACGTCCTGCGGAAGCATCGCGGAGGGTGCTCTCGCGTTCCCCGGTGGATCGAGAAAGAGGAGGAAGCGAATGGAGTTGGTGCGGAGACTTTGCGGGCCCGGAGCCCAGCGAATCGTGACCGTGATCCTCACCGGCAGCCTGCTGACCGCGGTCGCACGGTCTCAGGAATCCGACTTCGTGGGCCAGCCCGGCCAGGTCGGGGCGTTCGAAAGCTTCGATCCAGTTCTCGATGACGGCGTCATGGATGGCGTCATCCCAGCGGGGCAGGACTGGTATCTCTTCGGGGAGCCCGAGCGCGCGGGCGTCTACGGCTGGCTCAACGGCGGCTTCATGGGCAACTTTGCCAATCCGGCAAGTAAGTTCAACGGCCCCTACAACGCCGTCGACCGGGCCAACGAGCCGATGCTCAACCAGGTCTACCTCGTCGGCGAACAGACGCTCCCCGGGGATGGCGAGGCGGGGATCGGCTACCGGGCCGATTTGATCTACGGCGAGGACTTTCTCCTCGCCCAATCGACCGGGTGGGAGGTCAGCCCCAGTCGCGCCAATGATTGGAACAGCGGCGAGTATTACGGGCTGGCGATGCCGCAGCTCTACGCTGAGGCAGGAAGCCAGGATCTCAACGTCAAGCTCGGCCACTTTTACTCGGTGGTGGGCTACGAAGGCCTGCCCGCCGTTGGCAACTTCTTCTACACGAAAGCCTACAGCTACCAATTCGCCGGCCCTTTCACCCACTGGGGCGGGCTCGCCAACTGGCGCGCGACCGACAACCTCGAAGTCAACGCGGGCCTCGTCAACGGCTGGAACGCGCTCTCCTCGGGCTACGCCCGGGCTAACTTCCTTGGCCGCGCGCGGCTGAAGAACGACGACAACTCCCTCGCCTCGTCGTTTGCGATCATCAGCGGTGACGAATGCGACGATTTCTCGCCGGTCTTCGAGCCGGCCCCGATCCTCGCCTCGGCCAATCGCACCCGCTACAGCCTGATCTTCGAAGTTCGCCCTACAGACAACGTCGAGTATGTCTTCCACCAGTGGTTAGGCACGCAGGCGAAGGGCCTCCCCGACGGCAGCACGGCGCTCTGGACCGGCATCGACCAGTATCTCTACTGGTCGGCCAGCGACACCTGGAAGTGGGGCGCCCGCTTCGAGTGGTTTGACGACGTCGACGGCACCCGTGTCGGGCTCAACCGGCCGAGCAATCCGAACCACGTTCCTCTGCCTGGCAACTACTTCTCGCTCACCGTCGGCCCCAACTGGGTGCCGAATGCCAACGTCCTCGTCCGCCCCTGCTTCCGCTGGGACTTCTTCAGCGGCCGAAGCGGCGTGCTTCCCTTCAACGATGGCGTGAGTACGAATCAAACGATGCTCGGCTTCGACGCCATTCAGAAGTTCTAGCCATACGCCCGCGGGGCCATCCCTGTGCGCCGGGGTCAATCGCGACCCCAAATCAAACTACGCCTAGGCGCAAAAAAAAGC
>CAJAYZ010000496.1 GCA_903949225.1 uncultured Planctomycetaceae bacterium | reverse complement strand
GTCGACGCCGCCGCGCATGCCGTCGCCATCACCATCGAATCGCTCGCCTTCCTGCCAGGAAGTGCCTTCGGGCTCGCTGCGGCCACGCTTTCCGGGCAGTTTCTCGGTGCCCGGGACGAGCGCCGCGCCCGGCAAAGCGTATGGTTGGCCGCCGCCGGGTGTGTCGGGTTGATGTCGGCGATGGGGGCGCTGTTCTTCGTCGCTGCGGATCCGCTGGCTGGCTGGTTCGTGGGGGGGCAGGGGCGACAGTCTGAGGTGGCGTCATTGACGGCCCGACTCGTGCGGATTGTCGCCTTCGCCCAGCCCCCCCTGGCGATGCTCATGGTCTTTTCCGGGGGCCTCCGCGGCGCCGGAGCGACCCGCCCGCCGCTGTTGGTGAACTTTCTCGGCCTCCTCGTCGTCCGCCTGCCGCTGGCGATGCTTTTGGCCTGGCCGCAGGTGCCGCTGCCGGGGGGCGCGACGATCGATGGCTGGGGATGGGGTGCGGTGGGGGCCTGGTACGCGATGGCGATCGATCTCACCGTCCGCGGCGTGGCGATGGCGTTGATCTTCTCGGGAAGGCAGTGGACGCGGGCCGGCGTTTGATCGCTCCGGCATCGATCTCAGGGGGATGGGGCGGGATTGGCATGGTCCCCCGCCGCGACGACGATACACTCCATGGACTTTCGCCGTCGAAAGGGCCCGGCATGCCGGTGCCCAGGCGGCCCACCGTCGCTTCCCGAACGAGCCCGCGCGCGGAGCCCCTCGATGGCCGTGGATCTTGATGTCGAACAATGGTCGACCGCCGACGCCTCGGACCTCTACGAGGTGTCGCGTTGGGGGAATGGTTACTTCTCGGTCGGGCCCAACGGCCACCTCCTCGTCCATCCTGACAAGGATCCGACGAAGAGCATCGATCTGAAGTCGCTCGTGGACCGGCTCCAGGTGCGCGGGATCGACCTCCCGATCCTCCTCCGCTTCGCCGAGATCCTCCAGCACCGGCTCGGTGAAATCCACGGGGCCTTTGCGACCTCGATGAAGGAGGCGGGATACCGGGGCGACTACTGTTGCGTCTATCCGGTCAAGGTGAACCAGCAGCGGCAAGTGGTCGAGGAGGTGCTGCAGTTCGGCCGCCCATACCGCTTCGGCCTCGAGGCGGGCAGCAAGCCCGAGCTCCTCGCCGTCATCGCGTTGGCCGACAACGACACACCGATCATTTGCAACGGCTTCAAGGATCCGGAATTCATCGAGACGGCGATGCTCGCGCAGAAGATCGGGCGCAACATCATGCCGGTCGTAGAGCGGTTTTCCGAACTGCAGCTGATCCTCGAATACGCCGAGAAGCTCGGTGTCCGCCCGCGGATCGGGATGCGTGTCAAGCTCGCCGCCCGGGGGAGCGGCCGTTGGCAGGCATCGGGCGGGTTTCGCAGCAAGTTCGGGCTGACGGCGAGCGAACTCCTCCGCGGTCTCGAGGTGCTCGCGGCCCGCGACATGCAAGACTGCTTCCAACTGCTCCACTTCCATCAGGGAAGCCAAATCACCAACATCCGCCACATCAAGGCGGCGCTCACCGAGGCGTCGCGGATGTACACGGAACTGGTGAAGCGGGGCGCCGGGCTGCGTTTCCTCGACGTCGGTGGCGGTCTGGGCGTCGATTACGACGGTTCCCAGACGAACTTCGAATCGAGCGTCAACTACAGCCTCCAGGAGTATGCCAACGACGTCGTCTACCACGTCCAAAATGCCTGTGACGAGGCGGGTGTGCCCCATCCGACGATCATCTCCGAGAGTGGTCGCGCCGTGGTGGCCTACCACAGCATGCTCATCTTCGGCGTGCTCGGGATCTCGGAGCACGGCGGGAATGGCGAGGTTACCGAGCCTGCGGCAGAGGCCGAGCAACCGCTCCACGACCTCATGGAGACCTACCAGAATCTCAACGTCCGCAACCTCCTCGAGAGCTACCACGACGCCCAGCAGGCACTCGACACGGCGATGAGCCTGTTCGCCAGCGGCTACCTCCCGCTCGACCAGCGGTCGTCGATCGAGAACCTCTATTGGTCGATCTGCCGGAGAATCAGCAAGCTCTCGAAGCAACTCGACTTCGTCCCTGAGGAGCTCGAGGGGTTGACCGCGGCCCTCTCCGACACCTACTTCTGCAATTTCTCCCTCTTTCAGTCGATTCCCGACAGCTGGGCAATCAAGCAACTGTTCCCGGTGATGCCGATCCACCGCCTCAACGAGCGTCCTACCCGGGAAGCCGTGCTTGGCGACGTGACCTGCGATTCCGACGGGAAGATTGACCAGTTCATCGATCGGCGCGACGTGAAACGCACCCTGCCGCTCCATCCCTTGCAGAATGAGCCCTACTACCTCGGGGCTTTCCTCATCGGTGCCTACCAGGAGATCCTCGGCGACCTCCACAACCTGTTCGGCGACACCAACGCCGTCCACATCAGTACCGATGCCAGAGGGGAAGTGGTCCTCGATGCGGTGATCAAGGGAGACACTGTCAGGGAGGTGCTCGATTACGTCGAGTTCGACCCCGAGCACCTCGTGCAGCGGCTCCGCGATGCGATCGAGCAGGCGGTGCGGGAGGGACGGATCTGCGATCAGCAGGCCGGTCGATTCCTCCGGTTCTATGAGGAGGGATTGGGGGGCTACACCTATCTCGAGGAGCCCACCCGCTCCTGACTCCCAACGAGGATCGCGGCGCCTGCGCCGGGGGCAAGGCCGCCCTCGGAGAGCGGTTGTGGTCGGGGTGGCGGAAGGGCTTCCGATCCCGGGCAAACCACGGCGCAATCCCCAGGAAAAGAGGGCTCGCTGCGTCTGGAAGAGGTTGCTAGAGTCCGGCCCAATCTCCGGAGTCAGCGCCGTGTCACATTCCCGCCGTCGGTCCCTCTCGGTCAGCGCCTTGGCCGTGTCGGCCGCCCTCTTCGGGCTCCACCCGGTGGCCCCGATCCACGCTCAGGCACCGGCCGGGGTCCGCCCGGTAGGTGGCGCCCAGACGCCTCCAGTCGCGGGGCGGCCACCCCAGCAGCCTGCCGCACCCGCCCCGCAGCAACCCCGTGTGGCTCAAGTTCCTCAAGTGCCTGGACGTCCGCCGGCACAGGGGGCCGCTCCCCAGCAGCGCCCGCCGCAACCGACCGTTCCCCAGCTCTCCCCGGAAGCCGCGGCAGCGCTCGAGAGGCTCCTGACGGCCTGGGAGGCGCGGAATGCCGCGGTGAAGACCTGGTCGTGCGACTTCTACAAGTGGGAATACAACGCCTTCGGTCCGGTCGGCCCCAGTGGGGATCGCCTCGCGTTTGCGGAGAGCACCGGCGAGATCAAGTACGCAATGCCGGACAAGGGGCTGTTCCGCGTCAAGGAATCGAAGCAGTGGAACGCCCAGACGTCGCGTTACGAACAGCGTCCGGGTGATTCGGGTGAGCACTGGGTGTGCAACGGCACGAGCATCTACGAGTTCCGTCACGGCGACCGGCAGTTGCGGGAGACGAAGCTGCCCCCCGAGATGCGCGGCAAGGCGATCAGCGACGGTCCACTGCCGTTCGTTTTCGGTGCCAAGGCCGACACGCTCAAGAAGCGCTATGTGATGCGCATTCTTCCCACGCCGGCCGGCGTGACGGATCAAGTCTGGCTCGAGGCCCTGCCACGGACACAGGCCGACGCTGCGAACTTCTCGAAGGTCGAGTTGATTCTCGGGACCCGTGACCTGATTCCGTTCGCGATCCGCATCTACAAACCGGGTGGCCAGGATCAGGATGTCTACCAGTTCATCCAGAACACGAGTCTCATCGACAAGGGGCTCGATCTGATCCGGGATTTCTCCAAGCCCGTGACCCCGCTGGGGTACACGTTCATTCTCGAGGATGGGGGGGCTGCGGCTCCGGCTCAGCAGACGTCCCTGCCGGCCCCGCCGCCACGGAATCGCTGACTCGATCGGACGGGAGTCGATCCCTCGCCGTCAGGCTCCTTCCCGGTATACTCCGTCGGACTGCTGGTGGGACCGGCCCGTGGTGGTCCGGCAACTGGTGCCACGGCCATGTCTCCCGCCCGGCTCGGCTCCCGGACGCCCCCTCGCCGGGGCGGATGCGACGGAAGTCCACGGGCACGGTCGAGTCTGCCCGGAGAACCGGGCCAAAACCGTCTTCGAGGATTTCATGTCGTTGATCGACCCATCGCACCCGCTCGGGCAACTTCTCCAGCGAGATCGTCGCTACAAGCTCGATGCCTACATGTTCGTCCTCGAGGCGTTGTCCTACGCCCAGGAGACGCTCAACCTCGGAGAGGAGCCGCCCGAGGAGGAACTCGAGCCGAGGCCTCCGGAGTCGTCAGCGTCAGTCCGCCCGCGGGCGAGCAAGTCGCGGCGTCGGCCCGCGGAACGGCACCTGACGGGGCAGCAACTCTGCGAGGCGGCGCGGCGTTACGCGCTGCAGCAGTACGGGTTCATGGCCCGGACGGTGCTTGGGACGTGGGGAATTCACAGCACCCGCGACCTCGGCGAGATCGTCTTCAACATGATCGACATCGGTCAGATGAGGAAGACCCGCAAAGACAAGCGCGAGGACTTCCACGACGTTTACGATTTTGAAGAGGCGTTCACACGCGATCTTTCCTTCAGCGTTCCCGACAATTCCTAGTTCGCGACAATTCCTAGTTCGCGACAATTCCTAGTTCGCGACAATTCCTAGTTCGTGGGGCATCCTAGTTCGTGGGGCACGGCCGCGCGGCGGTCATCGTTCTCGCCTGGTGGTCGCGCTGAGGGGCTGTTCCCGATGAAGTCCGAAGCGATGCCACGCTTGATGCCACGCTTGATGCCACTTTGGGAGCCGTGATGTGGCAGCCGATCCGCTCGATCCGGTTCTGTCAGCCGGGAAGCCGTCCCGGTTTCCTGTCGGCCTGGCGCTGGCGGCCCTGGTCGAGTCGGCCTGGTTGCTGTTCCTCGGATGGATGGCCGTTGGTGGCGCCTGAGGCCCGAGCGAGAAGGGCAACACGATGAACAGCCTGTTCGACTCGCTCCCTCTCGGGGCCGCGTTCCTCCCACTCGGGGTCTACCTCCTCGCCCTGGGATGGGTTCACCTCCGCC
>CAJAYZ010000495.1 GCA_903949225.1 uncultured Planctomycetaceae bacterium | reverse complement strand
GCTCGACGTGGTCATCGGGATTCGATGGCTCGGCTGCGGAGGCTTCCGCCAGGGGGGGCTCCGGGAGCGTGGCCGAGGGGGCGGCGGCGTGGATCGCCGCGGTCTCCTTCCAGGTGCTCCGCAGGGCGTCGTCCTCGACCTGCTCGATCCGGTAGACGATGTCGGTGACGCGTTCGTCGATCCCCTTCCACATCAGGTCGAACGTCCGCATCCCCTCCCGCTTGTATTCCACCTTCGGGTCGACCTGCGCGTAGCCGCGGAGGCCGACGCTCGATCGAAGGTGATCCATCGCGAGGAGGTGATCCTTCCAGGCGTTGTCGAGGAACTGGAGGAGCACGGCCCGCTCCATCCGCTTCATCTCGTCGCGGGGATCGTCACCGCGGGTGTGGCGTCGGCGACTGGCATCGGAGAGGACGCTGCGGAGCTGATCGAGGTCGTTCGTCTCCAGGTCGGCAGGCGTGAGATCGGGATCGAAGCGCTCGCGGGCCCAGGCAAGCAGGCCGTCGCGGTCGAGGGCCCGCGACCCGTCTGCCTGGGGGCGGATGAAATGCGATAGCCCAGCGAGGACCGGATAGTCGATCTCGCGGCGGCCGTAAACCTCGTGGGCCTTCCGCTTGACCAGCTCGCGGAACTGCTTCGGATCGAGCCCTGTCTGCACGGCGTTCTCAACGTCAGCGGGGGCAAGCGACTCGCCAAACCGCCACTCCGTCCAGCCGCAGGCGCTCCTCAGGCCGAAATCATGGGCGAGAAACTTCCCCCCCTCGGCCAGATCGATTTTGGCGATTGCCTCGCGCACTGCCCCCTGAAGGTATTCGACGACATTCTGGCGGCCGATCTTCTTCAGATCGCGATCGGTGAGCTGGGTCTTCCAGCGGGCGTTGGCAAACGTCGCCAGGGCCCCCCAGTTCCATTCGTCCTCGTCCTCCCCCTCGGGGATATTTTCCTCGACGGCCTCGAAGATCTGCGTCTCCGATTGACGGATTGCCTGGTCGGTGGCGAGCCGTTCGGCCTCCTCGGGATTGAGGCCACGGAAGTCGGCGGCATCGAGTTCGCAGGCCAACTGGCCGGCGGCCCAGGTGGCGTAGGTCTGAGGGCCGTAGTCCTTGTCGAGGAACGAGCCGACGTTCTGGTCGATCTGCCGATCGATCATGTCGAGGATCAACTCCCGGCAATCGGAGCCGTCGAGGATCTTCTGACGGAAGCCGTAGACGCGCTTCCGCTGCTCGTCCATCACCTCGTCGTATTCGAGGAGATTCTTGCGGACGTCGAAGTTGCGTTCCTCGACCTTCTTTTGGGCCGCTTCGACGCGCCGCGTCACCATCCGGCTCTCGATCGCCTCGCCATCCTGCATCCCCAGCCGGGTGAGGACGTTCTTGACCCACTCACCGGCGAAGATCCGCATCAGGTCGTCTTCGAGGGAGAGGAAGAAGCGGCTCGAGCCCGGATCCCCCTGGCGACCGCAGCGGCCACGGAGCTGGAGATCGATCCGCCGTGCCTCGTGGCGCTCGGTGCCGATGATGTGCAGCCCGCCCATCCCGCGGACCTCGTCCCCTTCGACCTTCATGTTCTCCCGGTCGGAGATCTCACGCACGAGGGTGTCCCACTCTTCTTTGGGGACATCGAGACGGGTCGGATACTTTTCCTGGAGCCGGGCCCAAGCGAGGGTGTCGGGGTTGCCGCCGAGGATGATGTCGGTGCCACGGCCGGCCATGTTCGTGGCGATCGTCACGGCGTCGCGCCGCCCGGCCTGGGCGATGATCTCGGCTTCGCGCTTGTGGTGCTTGGCGTTGAGCACCTGATGATCGATGCCGCGGGATTCGAGGAGCGAGGAGAGGAGCTCGCTCTTCTCGATCGAGACGGTGCCGACGAGGACGGGGCAGCCGCGCCGCAGGAGGTCGCGAACGGTCTTTCGCGGGATCGATTCCTTCGATCGCGTCTCCTTGTCCTCGAACTCGATCGTCGTCTCGTTCTCGCCGAGGATCCGCCCGACCCGCCAAGTCCCGTCGGAGAGCAAGAGCGAATCCCTGCGGTGGACGCGCTCGACCTCGTCGGCGACGGCCGTCCACTTCTCTTTTTCGGTGCGGTAGATGACGTCGGGGTGGTTGACCCGCTTCATGCCGCGGTTTGCCGGGATGGCGATGACGTCGAGCTTGTAGATCTTCCAAAACTCGCTCGCCTCGGTCATGGCCGTGCCGGTCATGCCGCCGAGCTTCTTGTAGAGCTTGAAGAAGTTCTGGAGGGTGACGGTGGCGAGGGTCTGCGACTCCTCCTTGACCCGCACTCCCTCCTTGGCCTCGACTGCCTGGTGGAGCCCGTCGGACCACTGCCGGCCTGGCATCAACCGCCCGGTGAACTCGTCGACGATCACCACTTCCCCCTGTTGAACGACGTAGTTCACGTCGCGCTTGTAGAGGTGGTGGGCCTTGAGGGAGTTGTCGATGAGGTGGGGCCACTCCATGTTGCCCGCGGTGTAGAAGCTCTCCACGCCGGCGAGTTGCTCGGCGCGGCGCACGCCCGCCTCCGTCAAGCTGACGGTGTGCTCCTTCTCCTTGACCTCGAAGTGCTCTTCGGGGCGCAGCTGCCGGGAGATCTGGTCGGCGCGGGTGTACTTGGCGACGTCGTCATGGGCCGGGCCGGAGATGATCAGCGGCGTGCGGGCTTCGTCGATGAGGATGTTGTCGACCTCGTCGACGATCGCGAAGTTGAGCACGCCCTGGCTCTGC
Source organism: uncultured Planctomycetaceae bacterium (assembly GCA_903949225.1). GTDB lineage: Bacteria > Planctomycetota > Planctomycetia > Pirellulales > UBA1268 > QWOP01. Next base: position 1,498 of record CAJAYZ010000495.1, on the reverse strand, counting down.
TGCTGGTGGGCGGGGAAGCGATCGTCGCCGCGGGAGGCCATCCGCATGTTGTCACGGAGGTAGTCGAAGCCGAATTCGTTGTTCGTGCCGTAGGTGATGTCGGCCGCATACGACTTCTGCCGTTCGGCGGAATCCATCCCCGACTGGATCGCGCCGACGGACAGGCCGAGGCCCATGTAGAGCGGCCCCATCCACTCCATGTCGCGGCGGGCGAGGTAGTCGTTGACGGTGACGACATGGACGCCTTTCCCCTCGATGGCATTGAGGTAGGCGGGGAGGGTGGCGACGAGCGTCTTCCCCTCGCCGGTCATCATCTCGGCGATGGCGCCGGAGTGAAGCACCATGCCACCGATGAGCTGGACGTCGTAGTGGCGCATCCCGAGCCAGCGGCGCCCTGCCTCGCGGCAGACGCCGAAGGCCTCGGGGAGGATGTCGTCGAGGGTCTCGCCGGCAGCCAGCCGGCGGCGGAACTCGGCCGTCTGCCCGCGAAGCTCGGCATCGGTCATCGTCTGGTAGCGCGGTTCGAGCGAGTTGATCGCCTCGATCTGCGGCTCGAGCCGTCGCAGGTAACGCGCGTTGGACGAGCCGAACATGCCGGTGAGGAGCCGCTCCACGCGGTGTCCGGCGGCGGCAGCGGTGTTCGTGACCGCGTCCCAGATCTGTTCGAGTTGTTCCATCGTGCGTCGTTTCGTTCGGCGGGGCGAAAAAGAGGATCGTCCGGAGCGGGTGAAGGGAAGATCGGAGGCCGTCCACGCCCTTCGGCCGGCCCGAATGGGAAAGACAGCTCTCCGCCGGGCCGCGGGGGCCCGGGAGCAGCGGGTGGACCGGGTAAGCTGGGCGAATTCCGTTGCCGCCACCGGTGGATTGTCGCGGTATCCCGCTGGATCGGTCAAGGCGAAACGGGGTCGAGGAGTCTTTTATGGCACGACATTGGAACGGAATCGGCCGGTGCTTCCCGTGGGCTTCAGGAGCGGCGGGGCGTTGGCCCGGATTCCGGCTGTGGCCATGGCTCGCCCTGCTTTCGGCACTCGTGGTCGTGCCTCGGATCGCCCATGGCGCCCCGCTGGAGCCCGGGAGCGCGGCTCTGCAGGTCGTCCGGCCGGTCGAGTGGGCCGTGGTGCAGCGGCACAGCCGCGCCGAAGGGGCCATTCCCGTCGAGGTGCGCGCGTCGCTCCCCGCGGCTGGAGTGATCGAGGCCCGCGTCGCACTGGCGGCGGATGCGCCGTGGCAGTCGCTTGTGCGGGAAGACGAGACTTTCACCGGCCTTCTCGCCGCGCCGGCGGGGGGATGGCATCGCCTCGAAGTCAGAGCGGTTGTCGAGGACGTGGTTGTGGGGGAAGCGACGGTGGAGCGGGTCGGGGTCGGCGAGGTGTTCGTCATCGCCGGCCAATCAAACTCCGCCAACCACGGCGAGGAGAGACTCGCGCCGACGGATGACCGAGTCGTGACGCTCGCCCCGGACGGCGTGTGGCGCGTGGCGGCCGACCCGCAGCCGGGG
>CAJAYZ010000494.1 GCA_903949225.1 uncultured Planctomycetaceae bacterium | reverse complement strand
GGCTCGTGTGCGCTGAAAGAACTGCGACCTGGGGAGTTCGTCGGCCATCCGGGCGGGTTCAAGTGGTATGACCTGGCGCCCGAGATGGGGCCGAAGCCGACCGAGCCGAAGAGCGGTAGCCGGTGGGCGGAGGAGATGAAGCGGATTCCGGAGTACCGCCCGGCGGTCGTCGTCTTCCCCTACGATCTTATGGGAAAGAGTGCGGCGGGGGTGGTGTGCGATACGACCGACGGGAAGTTCGGGCCTTTTGCCGGGCAGGTGTTCGTCACCGATCAATCGCATTCGTTTTTGATGCGCTGCAGCCTGGAGACGATCGACGGGATCATGCAGGGGGCCTGCTTTCCCTTCCGCGAGGGCTTTGGGAGCGGATCGCTCGCCGTCCAATTCGCCCCTGACGGCTCGCTCTACGTCGGCGGCACAAACCGTGGCTGGGGCTCGCGTGGCGGCGGCGACTATGCACTCGAGCGGCTGGTCTACACCGGGAAGCTGCCGTTCGAAATCCGCGCCATGAAGGCGCTCCCCGATGGCTTTGAACTCGAGTTCACAAGCCCCGTGGAGAAGGCCACGGCGGCCGACGTGAAAAGTTACTCGGCGCGGGGCTTCACCTATATCTTCCAGGCGGACTACGGCAGCCCGATCGTCGACGAAGCGCCGTGCGAGATCCTCAAAGCGACCCCGAGCGCCGATGGCTTGAAGGTGCGCCTCGAGATGACGAACCTCCGCGAGGGGGTGATCCACGAGCTCAAGTGCCCCGGCGTCCGGAGCGCTCCTGCGGGCGATGTCGCTGCCGGTCTCCCCCTTCTCCACGACACCGGCTGGTACACGCTCAATCGCCGGCCGAAGTGACGGGCGCGCCTCGAATCCCTTGTGGCCGCGCCGTCGACGGCGTTAGGCTCGCTTGGCAGTCCGTTGGCAACTTGCAGGCTCGGGGGAATGCGCGATGGAATCCGAAGTGGCGAGGTTCATCATCGACGGGCTTGTCAAGCAGGGCTCCGCGGCGGGGACCCACGCCGAAATCTCGGTGCGAACGCTCTCGGCTCTTGGCTTGGATTCCCTCGATTTTCTGGAGCTCCTCAATGAGATCGAGGAGAGATTCGACGTTCGGATCGAAGACGACGCCGTTACGGCGTCGAGCACGGTGAGCGACCTGATGACGTTTGTCGAAGCCAAGGTGGCCGCCCGGGCGTCGAAATCCCCGGTCGATCGCGCCTGACTTTGGTATTCCGAGTCGTCGACCGCCCGGTGCACAATCCTGATGAACTACTTGCAACTCCTCGACACGATCCGCTCGGTGACCGGCAGGCGGCGTTTTGACAGGTTTCCGGCCATCGAGCCGCCGGTGACGGTGTTTCGACGCGATGGGGATGGGCCGTCGACGTTCGTGGTGGTCGACGCCGGGCAGGCCAAGGCGGTGATGCAGTCGCCCCGCTACCGGCAATTCAACTTTCTCGCGCAAGTCCTCACTCTTGCCAAGCCGGATCGCACCCTATGGATCCGCCGGTTCTGTGACATCGGCCTGATCATGATCGATGGCCCGGAGCATGAGCGCCGGCGACGCTCGATGCAGCGATCGCTGGATCGCTGCGCTGCAGGCGTGAGGGCGATCTCCGCAGACGACATGATGGCCGTTATCGAGGAGGGCTTGACCGCCGAGTCCTGCACGTCGGCGGCCGTCGCCGCCCGGTTGGTGACGCTGTTGTTTTCGAGGGCGCTCGCGGCG
>CAJAYZ010000493.1 GCA_903949225.1 uncultured Planctomycetaceae bacterium | reverse complement strand
CTCACCGGCCTGGCGGGCTCGATCGAGACCTGGCTCGAGCAGTCGGAGCCGGGGAGCGTGTGGTGGGTGGAGGCGGCGCGCTCGCGGCGCGGCCGGGAGCGGGTCCGGCTGTGTGGCGCGCCGATCGATGTCGGCGCTACGCTCAAGCGCGATCTCTTCGATCGGGTGGGAACGGTGATTCTCACAAGCGCCACGCTCGCGGTCGGTGGCGGCAGCGAGGGAGGAAAGGAAGCCGGGCCCGATCCGTTTGCCTATGTCGAGAAGCGGCTGGGGCTTGCGAAGGCGACGGGCAAGCGGCTCGGCAGCCCGTTCGATTACGCCGCGCAGGCGGAGCTTGTCGTCGTCGATCGGCTCCCCGATCCGAGCGAGCGGCAGGCCTACGACCGGGCGGTGGTGCGGATGATCCGCCGCTACGTCGATCAGACCTGCGGCCGGGCGATGGTGCTGTTCACGAGCTCCGCGTCGCTTGCCGCAGCAAGCGCGGAGCTAGCCGGCTGGTGCGTGCAGCGCAACTACCGGCTCGTCAGCCAGGCCGACGGGCTGCCGCGGTCGCGGATGCTCGCCGACTTCCGCGAAGGGCCGGGGAGCGTGCTCCTCGGCACCGACGGCTTCTGGCAGGGGATCGATCTCCCCGGCGACCAACTCGTGACGGTGATCATCACAAAGCTCCCCTTTGCCGTGCCTGACCGGCCGCTGGTGGCGGCGCGGATCGAGGCGATCCGGGCCGCCGGCGGGAATCCGTTCATGGAGTATCAGGTGCCGGAGGCGACGCTCAAGCTCAAGCAGGGCTTCGGGAGGCTCGTCCGCACCGCCGAGGATCGGGGGCGCGTCGTGATCCTCGATCCCCGTGTGCTCACGAAGCCCTACGGCCGCGTCTTCCTCGACAGCCTCCCGCCAGCGAAGCTCGTCATCGAGCCGTATGGGTGACGGAGCGATGTGGTCGGCTCACGCCCCGGCGAGGTCGAGCTCCATCCACGTGGTGGGATCGCTCTCCCACGGATACTCCGGCGGCGCTCCGTAGGGGATCCGCCCGAGGCGGCGATCGATCACCGCGGCGAAGAATCCGAGCCGGGGAATCTCGGCCGGATCCCAGCCGGGGAGGGCCGCGGCGGTGATGTGGGCTTCGAGGCTCCAGCCATCGGCGTGGAGCTTCGCCTCGATCGGCACCGAGCCCTCAGGGAGCTCGGCCGGGATCTCGCTCGTTCGCGGGATCACTGCGGCCACGGCCACCGGCTTGTCGGCGAGCTTCCCGCCGCCCGTCGGGAGGAGGGCGAGTCGGCGGCAGAATCGACCGGCCCGATGGCTCTCGCCGGTGGGGCGGGTGGCGATCCAGAGATGGAGGCCGTCGCTGTCTTCCGGTCGGGTCGGCTGGCACCAGCGAGATGCTCCCACCCCCTTCATCTCACCCCGCACCCGCAGGCCGCCGTCATTCCAGGCCAGCCACAGCGAGACGAGGTCGGGGACGCCGACGATGCTTGCCAGCGACGGCAGCCGACAGGCTTCGTCGAGCGGGCCAGAGGCGGGGGGCCAGAGTGTTTTCCGCTTCCGGCAGGGGAAGCGGAAGGTGAACAGGGAACCGGGGTTCACAAGCGGCACGGCACGGGCTCCGAGGAATGACCGGGGCTCCGAGGATCGGCAGGGGCCCGAGGGCAACCGGGAGGCCCGACCGGCGGGCCATACTATACTGCTGCCGTCGGCACGGGGAGCGGAATGATCGGCTGGCAAGGCCTCTTCCCGGTGCAGCGATTCACGATCCCTGAGGAGTTGCGATCATGGGGCGGTTCATTCCTGAAGTTCGGCACTCGGTTCGGCCGTCGCTCGGCGGTTGGTGGGGCGCCGCTGCCGGCATCGCGGCGATCGTCGCGTGGGCCTCCCTTCCTTCCGCCCCCGCCGCCGATCAGGGGTCGGGCTCGCAGCCGCTCTGGAGCAGTGGACTTGTCACCGCTGCCACGCCGACCCGCTCCGTCCCCTTTGACGTCGAGCTCGGTGGCGCCACGTCGGTGTGGCTCGTGGTCGATGACGGCGGCGACGGGTTCGGATGCGATTGGGCCGACTGGGTCGATCCGGTCTTCAAGGGAGCCGGCCTCGAGAAGCCGCTTGTCGATCTCGAATGGAAGCGCGCCGTCGCCGAGTGGGGCGAGGTGCGGAAAGGGCGGAATGCCGGAGGAGACGAGCTCAAGCTCGACGGCAAGCTTGTTGCCCGCGGCATCGGCACGCATGCCAATTCGGTGATCGAGGTGGCGGTGCCGGCAGGAGCGACGCGGCTGGTGGGCCGGGCCGGGCTCGACGACGGCGGCGCCAACCAGGGCTCCGGCTCGATCCGCTTCGCCATCCACACCAAGGCTCCGGCGCTTCGCCCCAAGCGCGTGCAGGCCGGCGGTGCTGTCGCCCCCGCCGACGGCCCCGCCACGCTCGTGGTCCCGGAAGAACTCG
>CAJAYZ010000492.1 GCA_903949225.1 uncultured Planctomycetaceae bacterium | reverse complement strand
GTACCTCGATCTCCTCACCGAGCGGTTCGAGGTGGTCGGTTGGTACGGGCAAAACAGGACTGCCGGCGCCAAGGTGCGATGGCTGGAGTGGATCGCCGGGATCTTCGGCCCGAAGGTGGCGGTGCGAATCAATCAAGCCTGGAAGTGCCGCTGGTTTCTTGTTGCCGGGGGCGCGGTCCACGCAGTGACCGAATCGGCCCCGGACCGCCACGACGAATATATGGTGGTCGTCTGCCGCCCCAATGCCAAGCAGCCGGATCGATGACCACGTCGCCGCGGATCTCCGTCTCGATTCCTTTCTATTACACCCCGGCCGGCGTCGAGGATACTTTCCGTGCGGTCGTCTCCGGCACTGAAATCGAGTACTGGCTCCGTCCCGTGAGCGTGAGCGACTGCTTCGATGCGCAGCCGGTCGACTCTTGCCGGATTCATGCCAAGGCGGCGGCGACGGAACTGGCCGGCGTGACGGTGCGCGACTTCCTCCATGCGGCGCGACTGCAGGAGGCGAGAGAGCGCGCGTCGATCGCCCCGCTCGACCTGCGGATCATCGCGAGAAAACACGCTTCAAGAGTCTGCTGCGGCAGATGATCTTGCGTCTGCTGGGGTGACCGTGCACGGGCCGCCGGACGTCCCTGACCCGAGGGCCGGTTTTCAGCGGAGAGGCTCCGATCGACTGGAACGCGCCGTCTCCGCGACGATGAAAAGTGGCCTGTTCTTCCCCTGGAAGTAGACCCGGCTGACGTATTCCCCCACGATCGCCGTGGCGACGAGATTCGCGCCGCCGAGCATGAAGGCGAGCACGAGCAGCGACGTCCAGCCGCGGACCGCTTGGCCACCGAAGACGAACTGGCCCACCAACGTGGACGCCAAGTAGACGCCGGCGACGAGGCACACGACGATCCCCAGTAGCAGCGAGAGCCGGATCGGGATCCGCGAATAGCCGAACAGGCCGTCGAGGGCCCCCTCGATCCTTCTCATCACGCTGTATCGGGAGGTGCCGGCATAGCGCCCGGGCCGATCGTAGGGAATGCCGATCTGCTTGAATCCCACCCAACTTCGCATCCCTCGGATGAGGCGATCGCGTTCGGGCATCTGGGCGATCAGTTTTGCGACGCGCTTGCTCATCAAGCCGAAGTCGCCAGCGTCGAGGGGGATCGGCCGCTCGGCGATCGCGTTGAAGAGCCTGTAGAACGAGGCGAAGCAGAAACGGAGCCAGAGCGGCTCCTTGCGGTTTTTCCGGACGCCATAGACGACGTCGTAGCCATGCCGGAAATGATCGAGGAAATCGACGATCAATTCCGGCGGGTCTTGGAGATCGGCATCAAGGAACACAACGGCGTCCCCGGATGCATGCTGCATGCCGGCGGTGATCGCGGCCTGGTGGCCGAAGTTTCTCGAGAGTTGGACGAGCACCCATTGGAGATTGCCGCCTTCGACAGGCAGGGCGTTGATACTGGCGGCGGTGTCGTCGGTGCTGCCGTCGTCGACGAACACGGCTTCGAACTCGACATCCGACAGGCCTGACGTGACAGCCCGCAACCGGGACCACAGTGCCGGGAGGTTCTCTGATTCATTGAGAACGGGAATGACCAGCGAAACAAGCATGCAAGCACCAAGGGGGCCCGATGAAGCGCGTCGAGTGACCGGGGACATCCGCAAACAGGGTTTTCCGGGCAACATACCAGAAAAACGGTGTATTCTGAACGCCCACGTCCGGGCAGGGCTGGTGGACTGGTGGGGTTTTTTCACGGGAAGGTGGTTGATGAAAAGCTCGACAGGACGGCGGACCTGGCCGCCATCGCGTGATCTCCTCGCGATCGTGGTCTTGGGTGTCCTCGCGGTGTTGTGCTGGTGTGCCGCCAACGACACATGGACATGGCAGTCCTTGTCGTATCCCACCACGTATCTCGACGATCCAGAACGATCGGATTTCTTTTCCAACGCCGCGTACATCAAGGCCTCCGACAACTGGCTCGCCCTGCCGTTCCTCTGGAAGACGGTGCCGGAACTAGGGGCCCCCTACGATGGCAATTGGAACGACTTTCCCTCGCCCGATGAAGTCGTGCTGGGGATTCAGGCCGTTCTCGTCAAGTGCCTCGGGCTGTTCGCTGGTTTGAACGTGAGCTTCGCAATAGCACACGTCCTGGCGGCAGCGGCCTTCTATCTCACGGCCCGGCTTTCGGAGTGCAACAGGCTGTGGTCATTCGTGGGCGCGCTCGCCTTCGGCGTGGCGCCGTACATCTTCGCCCAGTCGCCGCACCACATGCAGGTAGCGTATGTCTGGCCCGTGGCTTTTTATCCGCTCGTGTGGCGGTGGTGTGCCGCGGATGCCTTCGATCCCTCGGCGTCGCCGCCCGGTCCGCGGCGGGCTTTGTGGTTGGCGATCGCTATCGCCTTCGTCTCGGGGGCCCACTTCGTCTACTACACGAACGTCCTCTGTCAGTTGGTGCTCGTCACGTCGCTGGTCCGGTGCTGGCAGCGACGCTCGCTGACACCACTGCGGCCGGCACTCGCGATCATCGCTGCCGCCGCCGCCGGCTTCGCGATCATGAACATCGACTCCTGGACCTACCGGCTCTTCCATGCGCCGAACACCAACGCCTTCGTGCGCGAATACAAATGGCTCGAGTTGTACGGCCTCAAGCTCAAGGATCTCTTCATCCCCCCGATGAACCACCGCTCCGAGGTGTTCGCCTCATTTTCAAAGGCGCACTGGCAGGCAGCGCCGCTGCTCGACGAACGGGCGTCGTACCTCGGGATCATCGGCATCGGGGCGTTTCTCTGGCTCCTGCTCACCGGGCTGCGGGCGATGGTCGAGCGCCGTGAGCGCGACGTCCCGCTCGAGGTCTGGCAGATCCTCTGGATCGTGCTCATGTTCACCACCGGCGGTCTCAACGCGATCATCGGCTCGGCCGGGATCACGATGTTCCGCGCCGGCTGTCGCTACAGCGTCGTCATCCTCGTGATTTCGTTGCTCTGGGCGGCGCGACGGCTGACCGTCATTCAGGCGACCTCCGAGCAATCGCGTCCTGGTCAGGCTACGGTGTGGCAATGGCATGCCATCGCGGCAGCGATCGGGATGTTGGTGTACTGGGATCAGGTTCCCCGGGCGCCCACGGCGAAGGAGACCGCCTCGATCATCCGTCAGGTCGACTCCGATCGCGAGTTCACCAGGAAGATGGAGGCGGAGTTGCCGGAGGGGGCGATGATCTTCCAGTTGCCGATCATGGAGTATCCCGAGATGCCAGCACCGGGGGTTCCCCCATACGATCATTTCCGCCCGTTTCTCTACAGCACGAAGTTGCGGTACTCGTTCGGCTCAATGAAAGGGCGCCCGCGCGAGGCGTGGCAGCAGGAGCTCGGCAAAAGGTCGCTCGAGGAGGCGGTTGCCGAAATCGAAAAGCGGGGCTTCGCGGCGGTCTACATCAACCGCAACGGTTTTCCCGAACGGGCCCAGCCGATCGAGAAGGCGCTGCGGGCGATGGGTTACAGCAAGCCGCCGATCGTGAGTGCCACCGGCGACTTGGTTTGCATCCTGCTCGAGAAGCCGTGATCGGTGTGGCCGCCGCCACGGGGAGATTCGGCACGCCTCTCCGTCAGGGCGACTGTCGGTGATGAGGCTTGTCGTTGCCGCGCGGTGGAAGGCGCGCGTGAGCGCCGAACTCGAGGCTCCGCCCTGAGGCGTCGCTGCAGGTGAGCGGACCGGAGGTGATCTCCCGGCCTGGCCCCCCCGCTCGGCCTCCCCCCCCGGCGACGATGGCAAGCGCCTCGGCCAGCCGGTTCGCTGTCCAGCCGGCGGAGTGGCAGGAGAGCAGAAGGGGGCCTGCTGCCGGCGCGGGGACAAGCCCGGCGAGATCGTCGAGGAGGAGAGGGAGATCGCGGTCGATGGCAAAGGCCTGCCCCTTCGGCCCGTGGCCCCAGGAGGGAGGATCGAGGACGACGCCGTCATAGCGGCTGCCGCGCCGTAGTTCCCGCTGTACGAACACCCGCGCGTCTTCGCAGACGAAGCGGATCGGGGCGCTGCCAAGGCCCGAAGCGTCCGCATTGCGCCGGGCGAGCCCGATCGCCTGCCGGGAGGCGTCGACATGGACGACCTCGGCGCCAGCGGCTGCCAGTGCCAGCGTGGCGGCGCCGGAGTGGGCGAAGAGCGAAAGGATCCGCACACCGCGCGGTGTCACTCGCTCGAGCCAGTTCCACTGCGGCGCCTGCTCGAGGAACAGCCCAGTCTGGCCGGAGGCGGCAGGGCGGACCTCAAGGTGGAGCATCGTGGCGTGGAGCGGGATCGCCACCCGCCAGGGATCAGGAAGCGGCCCGAATTGTCGCCAGCCACGGGGGAGCGAGGTCGCGTGTTCCCTCGCCGAGATGCGGCTTTCCCCCTCCGGGCTACCGGTGTAGCTTAGAGAAGATTCGGCCCACAGGCCGGGGAGGCGACGGGGGAGCCTCGCCTGGGGAAGAGGACGATCGACGAGGACGCCGGCGAGGCGTTCGAGCCGGCGACCCCGTCCGAAGTCAATGAGCACGGCGTCGTCGGGATGGGGCGGTTCGGCGGGGCGGCTCATGATGCTCCAAGGATACGTCGCCCCCGGGCCGTTCCCAATTCCACCACATTCCCTTCGCTCGATCCACGCTCGCGCCGGTGCTGCCGTTTCGCATCGCCCCCGAGGTTGCCCATCAGGAGACTTGTCATGCGTTGCTCGATCGATTCCTTGCTCATCGCCGTCCGTCAGGCTGTCGCCGCTGCCGGATGCGCGGCCTTTGTGATCACGGGAAACGCGACGTCAGCGGAGCCGGAAGCGGGGGCCGTGACCGCGCGGGGGCTTGAGCGAACCGCCGACGACGCGATCGCCAAGCTCGTCGACTTCCTCCAGCATCCTGAAGGGGGGGCTGAAGGGGGAGCTAGTTCTCCTCGTCCCGCCCCGCAACCGAATCAAAGAGAGCAAGCCGGGCCGCCGGCGGGCTGGGGAGGGCCGCTCGCTCCCGGGCAGGGGGGAGCGATCGTCCTGCCGCCGAAGGTGGCGGTGTTCTCCTTGG
>CAJAYZ010000491.1 GCA_903949225.1 uncultured Planctomycetaceae bacterium | reverse complement strand
GTTTACAAGGGGAAGAAGACTGAGTCCGAGCCGTACGCCATGCCGACGGAGCGGTTCGCGCTCACCTCGATGCTGCACGCTGTCGCCCCCCAAGACGTCGCCGCCAGTGGCGCGACGGCCAGCGACAAGGCGGATCCCTTGATTGACGACTTCGCGCACGGGTGGCGGGACTGGTACACGCTCTCCACCGACAACCCACACCACTGGGAGTTTTCGACCCGGAAGCTGGCCGACCCGAAGTGGCGGGGGCAAGACGGCCAGCGGCTCACCGCCGAGGTCCGGGCCGAGCAGCCCAACGACCTCGTGATCGTGCTGACGGAGAACTTCTTCCGGCAGTACCGGGGGAAGATGCGAGAGTTTGCGGCGGTTGTAAAACTCGCTGGCGGCCAAGCCACGCAGACGGTCGCGCTCGAGCCGAAGGACTTCCTGGCAAGCGACGGCGCGGCCCTGTCGACGTGGCAGAACGTCGATCTGCTCTCGTTCCGAGCGTACTCCGAGAGGGGTGACAAGCTTCTCGGCAGCAAAGCTTGGGCAGGGCCGCAGCCGGTGTTTACGAAGCTCTGGTGGCAGGGCGGGGAACTGCCATGACACGAGCGTTGACTGCCCGTGAAACTTTCATCCCTTACCGAACCGGCTGCGGGCTAGCCGGGAGAACCTTCATGAGGGGGGAACTCGGTGGGGATTGTCCCATACCGTCCCGTCGGTGAACTCGACATGGTCGACGCGGAGCGTCGGAAAATCGCCGTCAAGGTTCTTGTGGTAGAAAAAGTCCCGGGGCCAGTCGACCTCCCCGCCCGCAGGCACGATCACCCCCTCGCGAGGAGCGTAGCCCTCGATGTTCTCGATGACACGCTCCATGGCGCGGCCTCGCTGCTTGTCACGCCAGAAGTCGATGATCGAATAACCGACACGTACGATTCCCTTGTTGGATCGATTGGTCAATCGAAACACCGTCGCGCCCGCCCCGTTCCGAGCGGCCACGAGATCGAGCGGCCTGTCGCCGTCGATCTCGAGAGGCTTGGGACGGTCCGGCTGCGACGCAGAGCATGACAGGGGAACGGTCAATTCGAACGGGCACTCGATCAGCACCTGCGCATGGACCACCTTGACGAGGATCACCGCCGGTTCGCGACTGCAGACGAGGAGCGATCGGAGAATGACCCGTTCGGGAGTTTCCGGTAGACGCTCCGCTTCCAACTCCACGGACTGTGTGATCGTGACCATTTCGAACGGCACGCCGCGCTCATCGATGGCTACGGCCATCGCCATCGATGCCTCCGGCACCTCCAGATCGACGGGAAGCTGGAACATCCTGACAGCCTCGGGATCTTCGCTTTCGGCTGGGGGCTGGACGCGTTCTCCGATCGAAGCCGCGGCGGCAGGCCGCTCGAAGCGACGCGGCCCCACCCCAGGGGCGTCGATGCGGATCGTTTCCACGGCCCCCGGCAGCCAGCCGACGACGCGGCCGGTGACCTTCACCTCGCGGACCAGAGGACCGAGACGCACCAGACGCCGACTCAGCCAGGCGTGGGTTGGGACCGTCGACGCCATCGTATTGATGCCCCCTTCATCCGACTTGATGAACCGCTGATCGAAGTGCCCCCCCTCGTCATCGTCGATCTCGATCCGACACTGCCCCCGCTTCCGGAAAGCAGCTGTCTGTTGATCCATCACGCCCATCTCCAAGATTCGACGCCCGGCCTCCGGAATCGCCGCGCAGGTTGCGACGATGTCGATGGAGCCGCTTCTGTCGCCGGGATACTCGACCGGCTGGCGGACGCTGACCGTGAACGGGCCGACCGAGCATCGCTGGCCGGGGAAGGGACCGGGCATGAGAACGACGACCGGCCGGGGGAGCGGGGCGAGGAGCGTACCGGAATCGTGGGGCGTATCGGGAACGTAGCCGATGAACTCGAGCGGCGAGACGACGTCCTCGTACGGCCGGAGGGTGATCGCTTCCCACCAAGCGGGAAGGACAGCGTGATGGAAGCTTCTCGGCCCTCGGGCGAACTGCTGGGAGGCGGCAATTCGCGACACCGGTTCGGCATGGATGCCGACCGCATCACACACCCTTTCCATCGCCTCGAACCGGGAGACGCCACGCAGGTCGAGCGTCACGCGCCGATCGAGCACTCCCCTGGAAACGAGACGGGTCTCGAGGCGGAAATCCATGCCATCGGCAAGGTCGAGGAGCAGGTCGCCGGCCCGCGCCTCGCGGGCGGCGAGGTCGGTCTTCCACATCCGATCAAACCGATCCTCATCGAGCGCTTCGAGGGACATGACGGTCTCGATGACGGGCCTCTCGGCGCGGCGGTACGCCTCCCGCAGCCAACGTTGACGCAACTCCGCTTCGTCCTGATACGAGCGAACGACCCCCTCCCCGAGCGCGTCGAGGAAGTCTGGCTTGGGGGGCCCTTCGTCGGGCCCGGCGCTGCCGCCGAAGATCATCCGCGCGATATCGAGGCCGGCGAGCGTCCACCCCAGCGTGCGCACGTTCAGCGGGCCGCACCCGGCGACCGCCGCCAGGAGCAGGAGCGAAACGAACCAAAAATCTTGCCGCATCCTCCGGTCGCTCGACGGTGTCATGGCAGCCCTCGGTAGGTGGAATGTGGTGATCGTGTTCCCGGACGTGTCGCGCCGGCCGACGATCAGCCGTTTCGGATCCCATCTCTACGACCCAAACACAGCGAGTCTCTCGGAAGACCAACCCCGAGCCCCAAACCTGGTGCCAGTCGTGGGGGAAGGTTAGTTTACGAGAAACCTCACAAGCGACGAGGATCGCTTGAATACTTCGTGCGGGGGGGTGATCCTCCAGGGAACCGCGACTCCAAGGGCACCGCGACTGCGTCTTTCTTTTTTGAAAGGTCTCCATGCGTTCGCTGTTCCGCGCTCTCTTCGCGAAGTCGTTCGTTTTCTCCGGCTCGGCCCTGTTCGCCCGTTCCTTCGCGGCGCCGCGCACACGTCGAGCGCTCGGCCGTCGTCGTCGCGGCTTCCGCACCTCGCCCCGCTTCGACCTTCTCGAGCAGAGGGCGATGCTCGCGGCCGACGACATCGTGGTGTCGCTTTCCGCTAACCGCGTCGTGATGACGCTCGACACCCTCGGGACGACGATCTCCGATCTGCACACCAACTACAACAGTGTCACCAACGTCCTTTCGATCACCGCCTCAACGGCCGGCGCGATCTCGACGAAGCAGTCGATCAACGGCATCAAGATCGACGGGAAGACCGATCAGATCCTCGTTGACCTTTCCACGATCAAGACCTTTGCCGGCATCTCCGTCGTTGGTGCCGCCGGCCAGGACGCGGTCACGATCGGACCGGGGGGCGTCAACCTCGCCGCAGTCACCAAAGGGGGCGCCGCGCAGGGACTGAGCATCGACACCGGTGCCGGCGTCTCCGACTCGATCGTGGTGGCCAATTCGGTCGCCACCAAGGGGGCTGGAGCCCTGACGTTCACCACCGCCGGCAAGGGAACCACGAGCGGCATCCAACTCGGCGCCGAACTCAAGGCCCCGACCGGTGCGGCGACTTTCCAGGGCGAGGTCACCGTCACCGAGAACGTCTCCCTCTCCGCCGGAAGCGCCATCGCCTTCTCGTCGACCGTTGACGGAGCCAGGCGATTGACCGCCTCCGCGGGCGGTCCGATCACGTTCTCAGGGGCGGTGGGAGGACGTGTGCCGCTCCAGGGGATCACGATTTCGAAAGCGACGCGCGTGGCCGTGAACGACGCGCTGACGCTGTCGGGTGTCGGCACGCCCGCCTTCACCAACGGCTTGGTGATCGCCGCCAATGTCCACAACGTCGTCTTCTCTCCGGCGTCCCCGACCAACACCCGCGTGATCAGCAACTTCGGTGGCTCTGGCATCCAGTTTGTCGGCGGATCGACAAGGTCGCGGATCACCAATCTCACGAGCGCCTACAACGGCAACTCAGGGATCCTCGTTGGCAACGGCGTTTACTCCGGCACGGTGATCACCGGAAACTCGTTTGCTCGCAACGGCGGCGACGGCATCACGCTCATCAATGCCCGCGGCATCTCGATCGGATCGAACGTCGCCGGTGGCTCCGGGGCCGCCAACACGATCCTCTCCAACGGCAGCTACGGCCTCCGCGCGACCGGCCCCTCCGCCAATTCGGTCGTCATCGGCAACCAGATCGCAAGCAATGGCCGCGGCGACCTGCAAAACCTTGTCCTGGTCAATG
>CAJAYZ010000490.1 GCA_903949225.1 uncultured Planctomycetaceae bacterium | reverse complement strand
GACCGAGGGCATCCTGCTGGCGGGAATTGCTCGGGTCGAGCATCCGAACGTGGACGATGACGTCATTGGGGGCGCTGCCGGGCTTCTCCTGGAAGCGAATCCCCATCCAGGCGTGCCAGTCATTCCCACCGGAGTGGGCCTTCGCGGCCGCGGTGTCGGCAAAGGCAAAGAACCGCGTGCTCGATCCACGCGACTCCTCGAGCCGTTCCCGAAGGAGTGAAAACTCGTGCTCGAGCATCTCCTCGACCCGCTCCCGCGAGACGTACCGGGGAGCCTTGCCGTAGATCGCGTCGCTGACCTTCATGTCGTAGGCCGACATCGATTTGGCCACCGTGCCGGCGGCTCCCCCTACGGAGAAGAACCACCTCGCCACCTCCTGCCCAGCCCCGATCTCGGCAAACGTCCCGTAAATCTGCCGGTCGATGTTGATGGCCAGGGCACGCTGGGCAATCGGGTCGGCGGCGTCGCTCATCGGATTCCTCCGGGAATGGCTGCGTGTGGTGGGGACGGGCGGTCAGCCGTCCGCCTCCGGTCGACCTTCGTCGCCGAAGATTGTGCGCTCGCCAACGCGTTCCGCCCACCGTGAACGCCAGATCGGCTGATTGACGCCCGATCGTGCGACCGGCGCCAGACCGTCTGATTGGCAGCTCGGCACGACGCGGTACATTGAGGGGAGCTTTGACCAGGGTGGCCGGATCCGGAGGACATTTCCCGTGGATTCCCCAGTGAGCAACCAGCCTGCCCCGGCGGCCGGCGCCTTCTTCGAGAGCTTTGACGGCTGGGCCCAACTGCTCAAGGCCCACGCCTCCGCGGTAGCCGGAGACTCGTCCCCCGCTCCGGTCGCCGCCGACGGGATTGCCTTGGCCATGGCCGAAATGGCCCCCCCGTCTGCAGGCCCGGCGGACGAGATCGAGGCGTTGTCTTGGCGCCCTGGCAGGCGCCCCACAATGGCGCTCCTCCATGTCGTCGACGACGGCCGTGACAGCGGGGAGACGATCCGGCTCCGCGACGACGCGCTCGTCGTCGGACGGCAGACCGGCAGTGTGAGCATCCCGCACGACCCTTTCCTCGAAATCGACCACGCCCGGCTCGACCGGCTACCGGGGGGTGGCTGGCTCCTCACCGATCTGGGGAGCGCCGACGGTACCTGGGTGCGGGTGATGACCGCCAAGCTTCGGCCGGGCACGCGCTTCCAGATCGGCGGCACGCGACGGGTCTTCCGCAGGGGAGCCGACGGCGTGGCGGAGTTCGCTCCGGCCGGCCGCGACGATGGCGCCGCTCCCCTCCCCTGCCCTCCACCGCCGTTCCTCATCGGACGGGCCGACGCGTTCCCGGGCCCTGTGGAGCCTGAACTGCCGACGTTGCTTCTCGACGACCCGTTCGTGAGCCCGATCCATGCCGAGGTGATCGCCGGCCGCAGCGCGTGGCGGATCGTGAATCGTGGCCTCAACGGTCTCTGGGTGCGGATCGAGGCACCGGTCCGACTCGATGCCGCCGCCCAGTTCCAGTGCGGTGACCAGCGCTTCGTCCTCGAGCCCTTGGCCGCCAACCCCTGACCCCCGGGCCCTTCTCCAGCCCTGAGGGTGATGGAGCAGCAACCGACTGGCTCATGGCCCGGCAGGCGGTCCGCGGAGCCAGTCGGGCATCCTCTGCACCCGCCCGTCCCGGTCGACACACACCACGACCGTCGAACCGCTGGCGATGATCGTGGCGTCACGGACCACTTCGTAGCCGTGGCGCAGGCTTGCCCCCCCCGCCTTCTCGATCCAAGTGCGGATCGTGAGGAGATCGTCGTAATCGGCAGGTGCCTTGTAGGAACAGCTCACCTCGGAGACGACAAGAACCACCCCGGCGTCCTCCAACTCGCGGTAGGTGATGCCACTGGCCCGGAGCATCTCCGTGCGGGCCACCTCGAAGTAATTGAGGTAATTGGCATGATGGACGCGGCGCTGGCCGTCGGTCTCCTGATACCGAACTCTGACCGTGATCTCGTGCGTGGGCATGGCCGTCATCGTCGTCCTCGTGGTCGCGGTCTGTGTGGGCATGAAATCGTTGACCGGGGTGCCCGGAAGACTCTATTCTTTTCAATCCAGGGACGGGCAGGGGAGCCTGCCGGCCCCCGCAGGCCCGGGCTTTCCGGGGAGCCGGAGACTGCCGCCGGCCAAAGCCACCAGAGGAGTGCTGCAACCGTGAGCATCGGCGACTCGGGCGAGGGCTCTGGAATCGGATTCGCCACAGCACGCGGGCGGAATTGGCCGACGCTGCGGCAATTCACCGTCTTTCTCGAGAACCGGGTCGGTCAGCTGCTCGAGGTGGTGCGTCGCTTCGACGGATCGAGGGTCAGAATCGTCGCCCTCTCGATCAGCGATTCGGGGGAGTGTGCCTTCGTTCGCTTCCTTGTCAGCCACCCCGAACAGGGGCGGGAAATCCTGGAGCGGGCAGGGCTGGCGATTATCGAGAGCGATCTGATCGGGGTCGAACTCCCCGACCACCCCCAGCCGCTCCTCCAGGTCTGCACGGCCCTGCTCCAGGCTGAGGTGAACATCATCCAGGCCTATCCGATCCTTGTCCGCCCGCGGGGACGACCGGCGGTCGCCCTGATGGTCGACAACACCGAGATGGGGCTCGAGACCCTCGGCAAACGCGGCTTCGCGATGATCACCGAGGGGGATCTCGACGAGGACGGCTGAGGCCGGCGACGCTCCTTCGTCGTGCTGCGTTCCGGGCCCTCGTCACTCGAACATGCCGTCGGGAAGCCCCTCGACCTGCCGCACGACCACTTTCTGGATCGAATCCCAGGCTACGGCTGTGAGCGTCACCGACCCATCGGCGGCCTGACTGGCAAACAGCCCGTGGCTCCCCTGCGACCAAGCCGGCTCATACCACTCCGGGAGGATCACGCTTCCCCCCACGAGATGAAGCTCCACGATCCCACCGTGATCCCGCTCCGCCCACAGCCGGGCCACGAGGATGGCCGTCGGGTTTGCAACCAGCGTCCCCTTCGCGACAGGAGCGATCCCTCCGGCTTCAGGGCCGTCCTGCTGGCCCTCGCCCCGGGCGGCTGCGGCTGGCATGTGCTGGAGAGACGGGGAGCCGGGATTGAGCGGCGGCACTGCCGCTCCGAGCGGAGGGTCAAGCGGCCCCGGAGGAGCGGTCGTCCCGCCCAACACCGGCGGCCAGGTGGGGGGCGCCTTGAGGGTGATTGTCCCGTCTTCCCCTCCTTGGGGATCATCCCCGGCCGCAAACGCGTCGGCATGAGCCACCGCCGGGCGTCCTGCAGGAGGGGCTGGCGGCGCGGAGATGGCGACCGAAGACGGCGGAATCACCACCGCCGTCCCGCACTTCGAACAAGCGCCCCGCTTCCCTGCGAGTTTGGCGGGGACGCTGATCCGGTGACCGTTGGGGCACGAAAACGTGATCGTGGCGGCGGGGGCGCGGGAACCGTCCACCGGAGATGCCACCGGGGATACCTGAGGGGACGTCTGCGGGAACTTCGGATCGGCCAAGGGATGCACGCCTCCTCCACCAGCCGTCCCGGGCAGGCTGTGGATGCCATGTTCCGCCGCCGGGTGACCTCGAGAACAGTCTACCACCCGCCGTCGCGGCAGCGCATCACTTGACGGCGGACCGGCAGCCTCTGACACTTCCCCGCGGGTCGTTGGCCATCCCTCCTTGCCGTGGTCTGAGCCGGGGCGGGGTGATGGTCGATCTTCGAGTGTCCGGGCCGACACGTCTTCGATTCGGGTGAGATCATGGCGATCCAGGTGCTGTGCGGATCCTGCAAGGCGACCTTCACGGTCAGCGACCAGTTCGCCGGCCGGACCGGTCCATGCCCGAAGTGCAAGAAGCCGATCACGATCCCGGCGGCCCCGGTGAAGGCCGTGGTCATCCATGAGCCGGAGGCCCCGTCGACCACATCGACCGCGACCGGTCGGGCTCCGACGGCCCCCCTCAAGCGAATCGACCGCCCCGTGTCGGCGCTGCAGTGGACCCTCATCGGCGCCGGGACGGTGCTGGCGATCGTGGCCGCGGCGGTCGCCCGCGTGCAGTGGAATGGTCAACCCCCGGTTTGGTTCCAACTGGCGGGAGCTGCCCTCCTTGCCCTCCCCTGCGCTCGGCTGGGCTACGCGGCGATCCGCGACCGTGAGCTCCAGCCCTACCAAGGGAGGAGCCTCGCGCTCCGCACGCTGATCTGCGCAGCGGTGTACGTCGCGCTGTGGGTCGCCCGCGGCTATCTCCCCGTGGAGATCGAGATGTGGGAGTGGCTCTACTACGCCCCGGTGTTCGTCGCGGTCGGAGCCTTTGCAGCGTTTGCCTGCTTCGATTTCGAGACCGGTGCTGCCATCGCGCACTTCTCGCTCTTTCTCATGGTCACTGCGGCTCTCCGTTGGCTCGCCGGCATCACCTCCCTTTGAGCTGGCCTCACGACGCCCCCCTCCACCGCGGTTCCCCATGGCTTACGACGCACTCCCGGAGTTGATTGCGACGGAGCATGCCGCCGACGGCATCCGCATCCCCCCCGACGTGACGGTGCCGTTGACGGCCAGGGTGCGGGCCCTCATCGACACCCCCGAGATGCGCCGTCTGACGCGGATCAGCCAGCTCGGGTTGGTGGCGCTGGTCTACCCCGGCGCCGTCCACTCCCGCTTCGAGCATTCGCTGGGGGTCTACCGTCTGGCGCTGGCCTTCCTCGGCCGGCTCCGGCGCGACAACCACTTCGCCGCCACCGTCGGTGAAGCAGACGCCGCAGCGTTCATCGTTGCCGCCCTCGTGCACGACATCGGGCACTGGGCCTACTGCCATCCCCTCGAGGACATGGGCCTGCCGGAGCTCCCCCGCCACGAGTCGCTCGTCGGCCGGATCCTCGGGGCCGGCGCGCCCGCCGAGATCCTCCGGGCGGAGTGGGGGCTCGAGCCAGCCCGGGTCGCGGCCCTCATCGACGGGACCGCCACCGACCCGGCCGGGATGCTCCTCCACTCCCTCCTCTCCGGGCCGATCGACGTCGACAAGATGGACTATCTCGCCCGCGACAGCCTCCATGCCGGCGTCCCCTATGGCCGTCACTTCGATCAGGATCGGCTGCTCGCGAGTCTCTGCATCGATGCCGGAGGGCAGTCGCTCGCCATCACCGACAAGGGGCGCACGGCCGCTGAACTGATGGTCTTTGCCCGTTACGTGATGTTCAGCGAGGTCTATTGGCACCATGCCGTGCGGGCTGCCACCGGCATGCTCCAGCGCGCGGTGTGGCTGGTGCGCGATTCCATTGATGCCCCCTGGCTCACCCGGGCCGATGAGCAGGGATTCATCGGCTGGCTCAAGGATGCGGCGGAGGGGACGGGGGCGGCGCCGCTCGTCGAGGGCCTGTTCGGCCCGCAGCGAACCCTCGTCAAGCGCGTCGCCACCTACGACGCCCTCAATCACCCCGAAATCCACCGCGCCCT
>CAJAYZ010000489.1 GCA_903949225.1 uncultured Planctomycetaceae bacterium | reverse complement strand
GGGCGATTCCGGTCGAATCGGCGTAGCTCGTCATCCGTCGGATCTTCGAGACAGGCCTGTTTCGCGAGTTTCTTCGTGTAGTCCTTCCAGCCCTTGCCAGAGTCCTTCCAGACTTTTCGTGCCATCGAGGCGTTGGCCTGAATCGTCGTCGTAGCCGATGGCGGCAGTTGAGCGCCCTCCGCTCAGGCGCGAAATGGCCTTGGGCCGCAGCCTGCTAGCCCCAATCAGAGCCGAGCCCTGCATTGCGTCTCAGCCGGATCGCCAGCGGGCCGCGGTTGGCCGGCCTTCTGCTCAAGCGCCGCAGCGAACCGTACGCGAGGTGTGCCGATTGGCAGTGGCCCGGGCCTTGTTGAACAGGGAGACGAGGGCATCGCCAGAAACACTGCCGGAGAGATGACAGAAGGCACCGTGGCAGCGGGCCCAAACCTCGTGATCGATCGAATCCTCGTCGCCGCAGACGACCAAGAGCGTTTCTGGACGGTCGAAAATCTGCTGGGCAGCCCGCTGGGCTACCGTCAGATCACCGCCGAGTGGATGGGTGAGGTCAACGATCACGAGTTGATAGTCATGGCTAGCGACCGTGTCGAAGTCGATCTCGTCGACCGGTGCGTCACAGATCGACCAGCCGGCGAGTTCCGTGGCCGCCTCGAGACGTCGCCTTGCCGAAGGGTCGGCTGAAAGCACGAGCGACGAGAGGTTCCCGGGCACCGACGCGAGCCGTGTCATTGGCGTCGCTGGGCGGCTGCGAATCGTTCCCCGATCAACGGAGGCCTCAACGTCGAAGAAGACCATCATGGTCGTGTTCCTTGCGAACTTTGGGTGTTGTCGGCGGTGGAAATCGTGTCGAGAACGTGGAGCGGACAGAGTTGACGAGACCAGGTCAGGCAGACTTTTCCTTCTGGACTCCGGAGCAGGCTCCGAGAACCCGACGTCGGCGGTGATCGAGGAGGGCCAACACTCCCGCGACGAGCGACAGCGTGCTACCACCAGTCGCAGGATCGATCTCGGGTACAGCGCCGAGCACGACGGTTGTCCGAGCCACGACCCGCATCACAAAACCACTGATCACGTCTTGGCCGTCGAAGTTCGCCAAGGGAACCCTGGCCGTGCTGACGAAGAAGCTCTGCCCGTAGTTGGGGAGCAGGCCGTTGGCACGGGCCTCAGCCTGGGTGAGGTAGCGGGTGTTGTTGTAGACGACCGAGCCGCGCGGATCCTCGAAGTAGTACTGGAAGTTCGCTCCGGCGATCGCCGAGGCCAAGCTATTGGAGTCGCTCTTGTCGGTGAAGAATCCACCTTGCAGCGTCGTGAAGGCCGAAGCCGTGAAGGTGGCCGTAACGCTTGGATTGAAATAAAGGTTGACGATGTTGTCGCTGGTGAGGGACGCGAGGAACGGATTAGAGGTGTTGGTGATCCGCAACACGTCGTTGCCGGACGCCGCAGCGTTGCTCCAGTCCGGTGCACCCGTCCGCGTGAACTCGAAGTTGAACGACGTATTGCCGGCGGATCGCGGGTCGACCTGACCGACCGTGAGAATGCCGGGGCTGTTCCCGGGATCGACGCTCCCGGCACCAGAAAGGATCCCTTCGAAGCGGCCTTGGCCGCCGAAGGAGGCGCCAGCGGCCACCGTGACATTCCGCGACGCCAACGTGCCGTTGAGGACGAGTCTGCCCGCCTGAACGGAGGTGTCTCCGGCGTACGTGCTAGCTCCACGAAGCGTGAGCGACTCTGCCCCTGCCTTGATCAGCCCACCGGAGCCGACAAGGCCATTCGAGACCGTCGTCGCCACGTTCGTCGTGATCGTTCGGGTCGTGCTGCCCAAGTCGTTGCTGCTACCAAGAAACAGGAAATCACCGGTCTTGGAGTTGTCACCGATGGTCGCATTACCGTTGAAGATCAGGTTGTTGGTGATGACGCGAGTTTCGTTGACAGACGACGCCAGGGTCCCACCACTGAAGGTGATCGCACCGCTGCCGATCGAATAATCGTTGGCGAGGCGGAGCGTTCCCGCCTGGAGGTCCGTGCCACCGGTGTAGCTGTTGAGATTCGTGAGGGTCAGAACCCCCATTCCATCCTTGATGAGGCTCGCGTCCTGCCCGTCAATCACGCCGCTGAACGTGGTGTTGGCCACCGTGTTGAACGTGTGACGCCCCGCAGCGAGCAGCGTGTTGCCCGTGAACGTCAGGGCGTCGAGGTGGTTGGCATCACCGAACTGGACGGTGCCCGCCGCCATCGTGATGAAGTTGTTGAACGATCGGCTGCCGCCGCTGGAGCCAAGAATGCCACCGTTGAGGTGGAGGAGGCCAGTGCCGAACGCGAAATCGTTGGCGGCAAACAGCGAGCCTTCGGAAAGCGTCGTTCCCCCCTGGTAGGTGTTTGTGCCGGTGAGGATCAATGCCCCGAGGCCGTCCTTGGTGATCCCGCCGTTGTCGATGGCACCCGTGAAAGTCGCGTTCGACTTCGTCGTGATTTTGCGGTTGGCGTTGCCGAGGTCGAGTTGGCTCGTGAACGTGAGCGCACCGATCGAGTCGGTGTAATCGCCGATCGTGAGGTCACCGAGGAAGACCATCGCGTTGGCGAACGTGTGCGGAGTGCTGTCGGCCGAGCCGATCGCCCCTCCGTTGAAAATAAGGGCTCCGGTGCCGAACGAGTTGTCGGTCCCGGCACGGATCATCCCCGCAGTGAAAGTCGTTCCG
>CAJAYZ010000488.1 GCA_903949225.1 uncultured Planctomycetaceae bacterium | reverse complement strand
TCGCTGCTACCGAGCTCGCGATATTCGGTTGGATCGGCGGCGAATGCCGTGCACACCCCCTGCTCGCTCACGATCCACAACGTCCCGCCGGCATGAATGAGCGACGACGAGAAATTGCCGCCGAGGCGGTGGCGCCAGTGGAGCTTGCCCGTGACGGGGTCCCGGCAGGAAGCGATGCCATTGTCGGCGACGAGGTAGATCGCGTCACCGACGATCACCGGCGACGGGTTGTGGGGGATGTTGTCGTCGGTCTTCCACACGACATGGGTGTCGGTGATGTCCCCTTCGCCATCCGGCTTGATGGCGAGGAGTTCGGCGGGGCCGTCATAACCGGTGCAGACGAAAACGAGGCCGTGGGAAAAGATCGGCCGCGGCACGACCGACCACTTGTTGGGGTAGCGGACGCGCCACAGTTCCCGGCCGCTGTCAGCATCGTAGCTGCAGACCATGTGCCCGGCGGGGCTGACGACCTGCCGGCGGCCTTCGGCCTCGACCAGCAGTGGCGTGCAGAACGACCATTTCGGATCGGGCATCTCTGGGCGGGCCGTCTTCCAGGCAACCGCCCCGGTGCTGCGGTCGAGCGCGGCGATGAACGGATCGGCGACACCGTCGCCGGTAAACGCCAGCAGATTGCCGACGAAGATCGGCGAGCTTCCCGCCCCATGCTGCGGGTCATATCCGAGTGAGTCATTCGACCAGACGGTGGTGCCGTCACGGTCGACGGCGGCCGTCCCGTCGGGGCCGAAGTGGAAGAAGACATGCCGGCCGTCGGTGATGCAGGAGGGGCTCGCAAAGCTGTTCTTCGTGTGGCTCTTCGCCGTCGTCATGTCCTTGGAGAAAAGCTCCCTGTCCCACAGCGTCTTCCCGGTGGCGGCGTCGAGACAGAGGGCACGCAGTGACTGCTTCGCGGGGGGGGTTTCCCCCGAGGGGACGGCCGTGGTGAGGAACACCCGCCCGTCGTCGATGATGGGCGTCGACCACCCCTTTCCCGGGAGAGCCACCTTCCAACGGACATGGTCGCTGGGGGAGAACGACGTCGGCAGGCCGGCCGTGGCCGAGTGACCCTGCCCCGAAGGGCCGCGGAAGTCGGGCCAGCCCTCGGCCGCACAGAGCCCGGGAGCGGCGGCGAGCGAAGCGGTAGCGAGCAGGCCGAGGAGTACCGGCCCGCGGAACGATGAACGCATGGTTTCCCCCTGGAGTCAGCTGGACAAGCTGGGGCCGATTTTAGCTACCCGTTGAAAAAGTTATCTCCGGCCTTTTTTCGCGGGTGTTGCCCAGCGGCAAAAGCGAGGTTTTCCGGTGTCGCCCGTCCCCAAAGTCTCGATCGCCCCGCCATCCCGCCCGCTGCGGGTTGAAGAGCCTTTACCGCCAACTTGGGTCTTAACGACCGTAGGTTCGAGGGGGGGAGTGGTGGGCTGAATCGGGCCTGTCCGGCCGATAGGATGGAGGAGGAATGTTCCGCTGTCACCGAACGGCGGCGGACACGTTTCCCCGGGTCGACGACGACTTCGGTGTCGCAATCCTTGCGTCATCCCTTTTGAGCTCAAGCCCCCATGCGACGCGTCAACCTCCCCTTCTTCTTGGGCGTCCTCGCCTCCCTCTTGGCGATCGTCCTCGGCGTTGCCGGCCTCCACCATTGGCAGACCGGCCGGAACGCCGATGTCTTTGTCAAGAACGCCGATAAACTCCTTGCCGAGGGGAAGCCGCTCGAGGCCATCGAGCAGTTCGCCAGATACCTCGAGCTCCGGCCACGCGACCACCAGCGCCGGGTGCAATTCGCCAAGGTCCTCAACGAACTCGCCCGCAAGCCTGGCGAAACAAGTGAGTTTGTCCGCTGGGCCATTCTCGAGACGGAGAGAGCGCTCCGGGGCATGCCGAACGAGGAGGAACTGCGCCTCAATCACGCCGATCTTCTCATGCTTGCCGGCGAATCGAAAGACGCCCAAGGGCACCTCAACGAGCTCCGTCAGCGGCCCGGGCTCGATGACCTGCCGCTCGATGACCCAACCGAGGATCTCAAGGGGGTGAAGATCAGCACGATGTACGCGAAGGCCTGCATCAACCTCCGGGAAGACGATGAAGCGATGGTGGTGCTCGGCCGGATGGTGGGATACGTGCCGGAAATCGATGCCTTCGATACGGCGATCAAAATCCCCCCTGGACGAGCCGAGGCTTTTGTCCTGCTGGCGGGGTTGCTCGAGCGGCATTTTGACGATTCAGAGGCGGCCGATGGGGTGATCCGGAAGATGACCGAAGTCGCCCCCGAGGATCCGATTGCCTGGCGGTATCTCTCCTGGTGGCGGGACACCCATGGCGACCTCGACGCGGCTGCCGTGGCGATCGAGAAGTCGGTCGAGCTCTCCCCCAGGGACCACGAATCGCTCTATCAGGAGTTCTGCGTGGCCATTCGGCAGCGCCGTTTGGAGAGGGCGGAGACGATCATCAATGGCATTCTCGGTGACATCTCCGACAGCCCGGCCTACACCATCGCCCGCGCCGATCTCGCCCTTGCCAAGGGGGATACCGACGGAATGGTCGGCTTCCTCCGTGAAGGAGTCGAGCGGTTCCCCGATGAGACGAGGGTGCTGACGAAATTCGTCTTCTCGTTGGCTGACCTGAAGCGTTTCGATGAGCTTGAAGAGGTGGTCACGCACGCCCGCGAGGTGATGGGATCGACTTGCGTGCCGGCACTGTATGCCGATGCGGTCGTGGCAATGGACGGGCACCGGTGGATCAAAGCGCTCGGGCTGTGGCTCAGGCTCCGTCCGCTCATGGCGGGCGACGTTGCCTACACCCGGATGATCGATCTCCGGCTTGCCGCCTGCCACGACGCCCTCGGCGAGTCGGATCGGACCATGGGGGCAGGATTCAGGCTCCTCAACGAAGATCCGAATCTCATCGAGGCGCTGTTGACGCTCGCGCTGACGTACGAACGAGCGGGGTGGTCGGAGCGATCACTCGAACTCTGCGAAACGATCGCCCGGGAGATGCCGATCGAGCAACTGGCCGGACGGCCTGCCGTATTCGTCCCCCTCATCCGCATGCGGCTTTGGGAGCAGACCAGACGCCCAGTTCCCGAACGTGACTGGGCCAAAGTCGAGATGCTGATCACCGATCTCAAGAACGCGAAGCCCGCCGAGCCGATCGATCCGGCCCTCCTCGAGGGCCTGGAAATCGACGTTATCGAGGCGAAGGGGCTCAGAGAAGAAGCGATTGCCCGTTCCTCGATCGCGGTCGCCACCCACCCGCGCTCGCCGATCCTTCTCGGTCAGCGGGCGGTGCTGCTCGGGGGGGATTCGGCTCTGCAACTCATCGACGGCGCTCCGGACGAGTTGCGCAACTCTGCCGAAATGCTGCGGGCCGCCATCCTCATTGCCCTGGAGTGTCCGCATGACGAGGCGTCGCGTCGCCTCGAGGATGCCGAGCAGCGGACCGTGGCGCTGTCCGTCACCGGCGGAGGAAGGGTGCGGCAGGAACTCGTGGCCGGATACCTCCAGATTGGGGACGTCTCCGGGGCCCGCCGGGTGGCCAAGAGCATGGCAACCGTGAACCCCGAGGACCTCTCGAGCTTCATGATGCTCATCGATCTGGCGTTCATCGAGGAGGATTTTGCTGCCGCCCAGGCCCACGCGGAGTCGCTCGTGGCGATGGCCCATCCCGATGACGCCAACGGCCGCTACGCCAAGGCCGTGAAACTCGTCGCCTCAGTGCTGGAGCGGCGTCGTGACCGGCTCGCCGGTGACGCCCTGGGAACAGAGCTGACGCCCGACGAACAGTTCGATCTCGAGGAGGCAAGGCATCTCCTCGTCGAGGTGACGATCGACCGCCCCCGTTGGGGCATGGTGCCGCGGTTGCTCAGCGAGATCGCCGAGATCCGCGGGGATCGGAGCCTGGCGATCGGCGAATTGCAGCGGGCAATCGATCTCGGAGGCCGGCAATGGGCCACGCTCCGTCGCTTGGCAATCATGCTCCATGCCGCGGGCCGCTATGACGAGGCGCGGGAGGTGATCCGCGATCTGGAGGGGCACGGCGGCACCGCCATCGAGCGGATTGTCGCCGACATGGAGGCCCGCGGAGGGAGGGTGTCGGCGGCGCTGGCCAGGGGGGAGCGGATCACCCCGGAGAATTGTCGCGACCCTCTTCAGTGGATGTGGTACGGAAGGCTCCTCGGCGGCTGTGGCCGACCAAACCAGGCCGAGGCGGCGTATCGGACGGCGGTCGACGTCGCGCCCGACCGCCTCGACGCCCGGCTTGCCCTGATCCGCTATCTCGTCTCGCAGGGACGGCGTGGCGAAGCCCGGGAGGCGATTCGACGGGCCGAGCAGGCGATCCCCGGGGAGCGTCGGGATCTGTTCACCGTCCGCGCCCTCGAGACACTCGAGGACGTCTCCGGAGCCGAATCGCTCCATCGCGAGAAAGTCGCGGCTGCTCCCGAAGACCTCGACGCTGCCAGAGGACTTGCGGAGTTCCTGATCCGCTCCGGCCAGGAAAACCAGGCCCGGGCGGAACTGCGGAGGATCATGGCTCTCGACGCCGCCCAGGGTACCCCGACCCTCGGCTGGGCGAAGCGGATGCTGGCCATCCGATTGGCCAAGGAATCGTATCCGGAGTTCCAGGAAGCCCTCGGACTGCTCGCCACGAACGTCGACGAGGAAGGACGCCAATCCGAGGACGATTTGGCGATCACGATCGATCTGCTGCAGTCACGGAGCGAGCCCGCCCACTGGATGCAGGCCATCGATTTTCTCGCAGCCCTTGCCGAGCGGCGCTCGCTCACCGTCGATCAGCGTTTCACGCAGGCCCGACTTGAGGCCCGCCTTGATCACTGGGAAGAGGCCCGGAAGGTTCTCCTCGACATCGCCCTCACCGAGGACGCCACGCCGGCCCTGCGGGCCTTCTTTGTCGATGGGCTCATCGATCACGGTGATCTTCTCGCCGCGCGACAGTGGATGGACCGGGCCCGTGTGGGGGACAAGGATTCGCCCGTCCTGCGGCGACTCGAGTTGAAACTGGCGGTTGCCCAGGGAAACCAGGCCAGCATCGAGCGGGCAATGAAGCGCCTACTTCCCGACGAGCGGGTGCGGAAGGAAAACATCGACCGGCTTCTGGCGGGGGCCAAGATTGCCGAGGAATTCGGCTTCGTAGAACCGGCAGAAAGGTTTTACGAAGAGTATGCGTCTCTGGCACAGCTTGGCGGGCTCGAACGCGTGGCCTTTCTCGGCCGCCAGCAGAAGACGGCTGAAGCGGTCGAAGTCCTGATGGGTCTTTTCGGCGACTTCCCCGCCCCCCGAATCCTCGGAACGCTCCAGGGCATCATCCAGCAGGTTCCGGGGCCGCTCGATCAAGCTGTCGCCGCCAGGGTGAATTCGATCATCGACCGGGCGCGGCGGGAGAATCCGGGCAACCTCGAGATCGAGTTCCGGGCCGCATCGATCTCGGAGCGAATCGGCAGTCCGGCGGAAGCCGAGGCGATCTACCGCCAACTTCTCACTTCCGGGAATCTCGATGAGGAGCAGATGGCCAGGGTGTCGGCAAATCTGGCTTGGCTTCTGACGAACAATGAGACGGCCCAGGAGGCCTTCGAACTCCTCGACCGGGCGATCCGCCGCCTCGGCCCCGATCCGGAGCTCCTCGATACCCGATCGTTGGTCAGGCTTTCGCTTGGGCAGCCGATCCGGGCACTCGAAGACATCCGCGAAGCGGTGCTCGAGCCGACTGCGCTACGCTATCTCCATCTGGCGATCGTCGAGGCGGCCAATGGACATATTCCCGAAGCCCGTGCTGCCCTCGACAGGGCGCGAACGAAGGGCTTGGCGGATCAGTGGCTCTCTCCGGCCGATCAGCGACGCTTGGAGGAGATCGAGAAGGTCGTGGCGGAGCCCGCGGAGGCCCTCTCGCTCCGCGGTTCGCCAGTTCTGTCCCCGGAATGATCGATCTGCGGGCGGTCCGGCTGGGAAAACGACGGCAGCATCTGTCGGCCTGAAAGCCGCCAGAAGAGCAGTGTGGTCTTGCTCCTGTTTGCGGCTTCGGTCGCGACGTGGGTCCTCATTCGCATCGTCCTCCCCGATGCGGCCTTCCGTGTGAGACGCTCATATTGGCCGACGGTGATCCCGAGCGTCGCCGGACTTTCCTCTGAACTGATGCTCTGATTGGTCGGTGCACCGGTTCTCAAAGAAGTGTTCTATCGGGGCTTCCTTCTCGGTGAACTCCGACGGACGATGCGGCCTCGGTGGGCGGTGATCGCGCAGGGCGTGATCTTCGGCCTATCGCACTCCTTGAGGGGGCCCTGCGGCGTGGCCAAGCCGTTCTCCATCCTGGCGATAGCAGAAGCCGAAGGCCGTGAAAG
>CAJAYZ010000487.1 GCA_903949225.1 uncultured Planctomycetaceae bacterium | reverse complement strand
GTGTAGTATGACGTGGCGGCCCATGTCAATTATGATTACGACCTCCGCAGCCGGCGGCTGCTCTCCTGCCGGGTGAGCGGCTACCTGTCGCGGTATGCGCCGCAGGGCGACATCGTCAACATTTCGAAGGGCGGGGGATTGATTCCCGTGCTGGTTGAGAAGGGCGTGGAGCAGGCATGAGACGTCTGGTGGTGTGCGTCGGCTACATCGGCCGCGAGACATTCGAGTTCGATTGCGAAGGGGATCGCCTCCAGGTGGAGTCGATGCTCGCCACGCGCGACGACGACATCCGCATGGTTCACTGGGAGGATCTCGACGCCTCGCTCCGCTCGACCCATGCCTACAACCTGCGGAACAGCGCATGGGGAAACGTCGATCTGGCTGCCGCGGCGGCCCTGCTGATCCTCGAGGCCCCTGCCCCCGGCTCGATCAACGCGGATTTCGACCGCGCTGAAGCAGCGATGCATGAGATCCTTCGGCGTGGAATCCCGGCGGTCAATTCCCCGCGCACGTTCCTCGAATACCCTGACAAGCGTTACCTCGTCGATCGCCCCGACATGCCTTTTCCCGCCACCCGCTTGGTGACGTCCGCCTCCGACATCGAGGCGGCGATCCGGGGGCTCGGAGAGGTTGTCGTCGTGAAGCCGCTGATCGGTGCGGGAGGGTATGGTGTCGTGCGGATGGCCGCTGATGCCGGACTCGTGCGGGCGGCCCTGGAGCCGGGGCGGGAGTATCTCGTGCAGGAATACCTCCCCGCGATCACCGCAGGGGAGCGATCGCTTTATTTCTTCGCCAAGCAGTTCCGCTACGCCGCCATCAAGCGGCCTGTCGGTGATGAGTTCCGCTGCAACTGGGAACACTCGTTGGCCGATCGCCATCAACCCACCGAGGATGAGCTTGCGCTCGCCCGCGATGCGGTGGCGCGGTTCGGCAGCCCGTCGTTGATCGAGAGAGTCGATCTCTGCGGGGGGAAGATCATCGAGATGACGATCGAGTGCCCCGCCCTGCAGATCAGCACCTGCGGCGTCGAGGGGGAAGTCGGCGGGTGGACGTACGAGGCCATCGACATGGCCATCGCGGCCGCGGGCGCTGAGCTGCGCGGGGTAACGAGCAATCCTGGTGGAGTGGAGGGAAGCATGAAGAAGCGCACGATCGGGTGCATCGGTTACTTCGATCGAACGGAGTTTGACTACGAGTTTTCCGTCGACCGTCGGCAGATCGAATCGATGCTGGCCGCTCGAGACGACGACTTCCTCATGGTCCATTGGGAAGATCTCGACTTGGCGCTCGAGTCGCAGCATGCCTGGGACATCCGCCGCGGGGTGTGGACGGCGGCGGACTTCGGGGCATGCGACGCGCTGATGATCCTCTTGGCACCATGGCCGGGGACGATCCGGGCCAACTTCCCCCGGTCGCAGGAGATGCTGCGGTCGATGGTGGCTCGCGACCTCGTCGTGTTGCCCACGGCACAGACGTTTCTCGATTTCGTCGACAAGCGCTATCTCCTCGAGCGCGACGACATGCCGTTTCCGCGTACGGTGCTCCTCACCGATTCCAGCGACATTCCGGCGCTCTTGGCAGGATTCGGAGAGACCGTGATCATCAAGCCGATCATCGGCTTCAGTGGCCTGGGAGTGCTCAAGCTTCCCAACTCGGTGGAGCGCGTCCGGGAAGCCCTCGAGCCCGGTCAGGAGTATCTCCTCCAGGAGTATCTGCCTGAGATCGCCGACGGGGAGCGGTGCCTGTTTTTCTTTGCGAAGAAGTTTCGCTATGCGATCGTCAAGCGGCTCCACGCCGGCGAATACATCGCCAACGCGGACCATGCCGAGTTCGAGGCGTATCAGCCGACGGCGGCCGAGCTGGCGTTGGCCTGTGACGCCGTCGAGCGATTCGGCAGCTCGTCCCTCATCGAGCGGATCGACATCGTGGGATCGAAGGTCCTTGAAATGACCATCGACAGTCCAGGGCTGGCCATTCACATCGCCGGAGTCGAACGCGAGGTGGGCCACTGGACTTACGAAGCGATCGACCAGTCGATTGACGCCCGGTCCCGGTCGTGAGGTCGTCGCCGGCTTGGCATACGAATACCGGCGGCGAAGCCGGACGCATCACTTGATGCCTGCCGGCCGGCGGTCGAGGGCGCCGCGGACGCCGAGTTGCTCCGGGTGCCGGGCGATCTTGTCGGTGAACACGCGGACGTCGTCGACGATCGGCCGCAGCTCGAGCGTGAGGTGATTGACGTTGGACACCGCCAGCGCCAGTTCGTCGTAGACCTTCGGATCGTTGACGAGCTTGCCGAGGGTTCCCTGCGAGTCGCCGAGGGCTTTCGCGAACGAGGCGATCTCCTGGAGAACCGAATCGAGCCGGCCGATCGTCTTGTCGATCTGGGCGACCATCTCCCCGCCGCGTTCGCCGAGCGGCTTGGTGAGCCCCTCGAGGTTGCGGAGGTTGCGGTCGGCGGTCTCGACGGTGGCGCCGATCCCCTTCACGGTGCTCTTCAGCTCGCCAATCACTTCCGGCAGGGAGCTGATCGTGTCGAGGATCTCCTCGCGGGCGGCGGCGTTGCCGACAACGGCATTGATGTTGGTCATCGCCAGCGAGAATTGATCGAGCGTCGCCTCGGTCTTCTTCACGAGCTGTTGGAAGCGGTCGCCGCTCTCGGGATTGAGGAGCGTGCGGTCGAGGTTCGCCGAGAGGCGGTTGACCGATTCACTCGCCTGGACGAGCGACTCGAGTGCGAGGCCGAGCTTCGGCTCGAGCGACGCGAAGACATCGAAAGGATTCCGGGCTGCGGCGCCGCGGAGAATGTCGTTCTGCCCCACCTTCTCCCGCTGAGGCTGGATAATACCGGGGACGAGCGAGATCTCGGCGTCGCCAAGGATCGACCCGGAGATCCGCGCTTCCTCGTCCTTGTAGACGGGGACGGCGGAGTCGATGTCGGCGACGACGTTCACTCCCCCCTTCTCGTCGAGGGCGACGTTGGTCACCCGCCCCACGAGGATGCCGTTCTTGCGGACGGGCGTCCCGGGCGTCACGCCGCGGGCGTCGGAGAAGTTCATCCGCAGCGGATAGGTGCGCTGGACGAGCGACGGGAGGTCGCCGAAGAGGACGATGAGGATGCCGGCGATGATCGCCGTAGCGAGCACCATCACGCCGACACGGAACTGCATGACACGGTCGTTCATGATTCGTCTCCGGGCGCTTCCGCCTCCTCCCCGTCGGTGGTCGCTGCGGTGGCCGGCGCGGCGGCCCGTTCCTGTTCGTCGCGGAGTTCCGTGAGCCGGTTGCCGGCGCGACCCTCGACGAACTGGCGGATCCGCGGATCACGGCAGCGTTCGAGTTCGGCAGGCGTCCCCTCGAATACGATCTGCGAATCGTTCGGGCCGAGCCGGAAGAGTGGGTAGAGCATGACGATTCGGTCGGCCACCTTCCGGGCGGTGTGCATGTCGTGGGTGACGACGACGCTCGTCACCCCGCCGCGGTGGCTGACGCGGAGGATCAGCTCGTTGATGACGTCGCTCATGATCGGATCGAGACCGGTGGTCGGCTCGTCGTAGAGGACGACAGGGGGCTCGAGGGCCAGGGCCCTGGCGAGGCCGGCCCGTTTCCGCATCCCGCCGGAGAGCTGCACCGGCTTCTTCGCCGCCGCCGAACGAGGAAGGCCTACCTCGGCGAGGAGGTCTTCGACGATCGCGGAGACCTGCGATTCGGGGATCCGCGTGTGTTCGCGGAGCGGGAAGGCGATGTTTTCGAAGATCGAGAGGCTGTCGAACAGCGCGGCTCCCTGGAAAACGAAGCCGTAGCGGGTGCGGAGTTGGGCGAGTTGACGGTCGCTGAGACGGGTGAGCGACTTTCCCTCGAAGCGGATTTCCCCGGCGGAGGGCTTGACCAGGCCGATGAGCGTCTTGAGGAGGACCGTCTTGCCACAGCCGCTCTCGCCGAGGATGACGACCGTCTCCGCGGCCCCGATCGAGAGGGTGATGTCGCGGAGCACCTGCTGGCTGCCGAACCGCACCGAGACATGGTCGACCTCCAGCATCGGGCCGGTGGCGCGGTCGGTGGCGGCGGCGGTGGTGGCGACAGGGGAGGGCATGGCACGGATGTCGGGGGTCGTCGTGGGGCGGTCGGCCTGACGTGGCTGAAGCGATCAGAGGAGGCGGCGCGGCCCCTCCGGCCGGAAGAAGTCGTGGACGTTGTTGAGCCACATCCCCATGAAGAGGTCGAGGACGAGGATCAGGACGAACGAGTGAACGAAGGCATTCGTGGCGGCGCGGCCGACCCCTTCGGCGCCAGGCTCGCTGTGGAAGCCGTGGTGACAGCTCACCAGCGCGATCGCCGCGCCGAAGAACAGGCTCTTGAAGATTCCCATGAGGAAGTCGAAGGCGTCGACGTACTCGCGGGAGTTGTTCCAGTAGTGGTGGTAATCGATGTTGAGGACGAGATTCGAGTAGAGATAGCCGCCGAGCACCCCCATGAAGTCGGCCATCACCGTGAGGGTGGGGATGAGGATCAGGCAGCCGAGAAACCGAGGGACAACGAGGTAGTAGAGCGGGTTGGCTCCCATGCTCTCCAGCGCGTCGATCTGCTCAGTGACGCGCATCGTGCCGAGCTCCGCAGCCATGGCGCTCCCCACGCGCCCGGCGAGCATCGTGGCGGCAAGCACAGGCCCGAGCTCACGGACGAGCGAGAGGTTGATCACGGAGCCCAGACGCGTCTCGAGGCCGAGGGCCTTGAATTGGGCATAGCTCTGGACGGCGAGAACCATCCCGATAAACAGCCCGGTGAGGGCGACGACCGGGAGCGAAAGGACGCCGATCTGGTAGAAGGCGGGGAGGAGGACGTCCCGCCGCTGGCGCCGGACGAAGATCCAGCCGATGGTCCGCAGCGCGAACAGCGTGACATCGCCGATGCCGACGACATGGTCGAGGACGATCGAGCCGAGGGTGGCGATCAGCCCCGCGAGCCAGTCGGCCACTCCGCCCGCCGGGGTCGGGTGGGGGCTGGCTGGGACGAGATCGGTGGGGGATGATGCCATGGCTGTCCGGCCGCGCTTCCGGCGCGGTTCTCCTTACCGGTGGCATCGGATGGAATGGCTCGGCAACTTGAGCCGGTTGTGCGGGCTCCTGCCAGCCCCGGTGGGCTGGAGAAGCCAGGGCGGATGCGACGGCGGTTATCGCTGCCGCCGGCGCCCGCGCGTTCCGATGGTATTTTGAATGCTCCGCCGGGACGAGGGGAGTGTGCAAGGCCCCTGCCGACCTCCCATCGAGCCACTTGCCGAGCCGATTCCATGGAACAGCAATCCCCCACCGCCGCGGCTGTCCTCGCCATCCTCCGCCGGCATGCCGCTGCGGGGGGCACGGTGACCGAGGATGCGACGCTCTTCGACGCAGGGGTCGGACTGGATTCGATCGGATTCCTCGATGTCGTCCTCGGGATCGAGGAGGCCGTTGGCATTCGACTCGGCGAGGAGGATCTCACCGAGGAGGTCATGGCGACCGTCGGTTCGTTCGTCGCGCATGTCGAACGGCGCCGTGCGGCAGTCCGGCCATGAGTGATGCCGCTCCACGGAAACGCGGGCCGTTCCCCATGGGATGGCGCGACGGGATCCGCAGCTTGTTTGCAGGGCGGGGGGGAATCGAGCCCGCCGTCCGCATCCGGGAACGGGTGCAACGAGGGGACCTGCGGCTCGCCGACGGGCTCGAGAAACTCCGCCGCACGGCCGCGTCGATTCGTCCGGGAGGCCTGCTCCTCGACTGGGGGCGTTGTCAGCTTGGTCTTTCTCCAGCGGCCGAGGCGGAGTGGTTCCAGCGCGCCTGGTGGGGGCTGTGGGCGGGGGAGATGTTCCGAGATCAGGTCCACTCGGTGCCCCAGCACGACGATGCGATGGCGATCATCGACCGGCCATCCCCCGTCCTCCTCGATCGCTTCCGGGCGACGGGGCGGGGGAGGATCCTTGCCGGTGCCCATGTCGGGCCGCCCCATGCTGCCCTGGCCTGGCTTCTCGAGCAGAAACTACCGCTCCTTGCCTGGACGGCGGCAGCCACCGCCTCGTTCGGCGGCACGGCCGCGGGGGCCAGTCTGGTGGACGCCTCGTGTGAACCCAACAGCCTGACGCTGGCCGCGTTCCATCTCCGCCGCGGTGGTGTTTTCTTCGCCGCCATCGACGGTGGCGCCGCGGGCCGCCTCATCCTTCTCCGGTTCCTCAACGGGGGCGTGCGCTGCTCGACGGCGATCCCCGCCCTCGCCCGTCGTCTCGAACTGCCGACGGAGCGATTCCTCGCCCTTTGGAAGGGGAACCGGATCACGATCGACTGCGAGCCGGTCGCCCGCGCTGCGGCCGGCCTCGACGAGGCGTCGTGGAACCGGGCCTGGCTCGAGGCTTGCAGGCAGCCAATCGACGAGGTCCTCCGCACGTCACCGGAAAACATCCGTCGACTCCGCTTCTGGTCGGAAGGCGCGATCTGCAAGGAGATCGGTCTGTGATCTGGCAGCGTTTTTTGGAACGCGTCGATGCGGCCCCCAACCGTACCGCCGTGGTGTGGCGGGGCACCGGCTTCTCCTTCGCCTCCCTCGCCGGGATGGTGGAAGCACTCGCCGCCGAGATCCCCGGGGCGGGGGTTCCGGAGGGCGACCTCGGGCGACCTCGGCGCGTCCTCATCCGGCAGTCTGATCCGCTCGCGATCCTCCTCGGCGTCCTCGCTGCCTGGAGAACCGGAAAGACCCCCGTCATCCTCCGTGAAAGCGCCAGCGACGCGAAGGTGGGCGAACTGACATCGCTCCTCCGTCCCGACCTCCTCCTCACGGCACCGCTAACCGTCGAGCGGCTCCGCCCCGCCACGGTCCCGGGCAGCGCCACGCTCGCGACCACCCCGCGGCGCGAGGCGCTGGCCATCAGCACCTCCGGATCGACGGGCGATCCGAAGGTCGTCGTCCTCCCGGCCGAGGCCGTGCTTCTCAACGCCGACACGATCGCCTCCCGGCTGCGATTCACGACAGCAGACCGGATCGTCGTCAACACGCCGCTGACGTACATGTACGGCCTCATGGGGGGAGCCGTGGCCGGGTTGCTTGCTGGCGCCGAGGTTCATCTTTTTCCCCCGACAACCCCCTGGCCGATCGTCCAGAGCCATATCCGCCGGCAGCGAATCGGGGTGGTGCAGGGGCCCCCCTCGCTCCTCACGCTGTTTGCCGCCTTCTGGAACGGGGAGCCGTTCCCCGACGTGCGGCTGGTAACGACCGGCGGCGAGGCGGTGCGGGAACGGCTCGTCTCCGGGCTCGCCGCGGCCTTTCCGAACGCCGATCGGAGGATTCTCTACGGCATGACCGAGGCCGGCCCGCGGATCGCCGATGACGATCTTGATGCCGCCGGCGTCATCGCCGGGATGGTCGGCAGGCCCTACCCCCATCTCCGCTGGCGGATCGATCCGACAGATGCAGTCGGACTCCCCCCCGGCGCCGGTCGACTCGCCCTGGCCGGCCCCTCGATGTTTCTCGGATATCTCCAGGCCAATGAACGCTTCGTGGGCATCGACGACGAGGGTTTCTTCCGCTCGTCCGATCTCGTCTCGGTCGACGGCGAGGGGAGGCTTCATTTCCACGGCCGGGTCGACCGTCTCTTCAAGAGCGGGGGAAAACTCGTCAACCCAACCGAGATCGAGGCGGTGCTCGGGCGTCATCCGCTGGTCCGGCAGGTTGTTTGCCGGGGGGAGCCGCACGATCTGCTCGGCTGGATCGTCGTCGCCGAGGTCGTGCCCGAGGGTCCCTTCCCGGATGCCGAAGCCACGCTCCGCCGACACTGCGAAGATCACCTCGAGGGGCAGGCTGTTCCCCGGGAGATCCGCCTCATCGACCACTTGCCGGTGTCGGCATCGGGGAAGGCTGATCTCG
>CAJAYZ010000486.1 GCA_903949225.1 uncultured Planctomycetaceae bacterium | reverse complement strand
CTCCCCTGATCCTGATCGGCCCGCTGCCCGCGCTCCTCTTCTCGCTCTTCTCTCGCTTTTACTTCCCCGGCGTGACCGCCCGGTGGGTCGGGCTCCGCACCGACCCGCCGGCAGGCTCCCGGTGCGCGCTGACTCCGCATCGATCTCATCCCTTTATTCCTTCCCAGAGGTCATCCCATGTCCACGCTTCCCAACGCTGGGGCTCCGAGAGCCTTCACCCTCGTCGAGCTTCTCGTCGTCATTGCCATCATCGGCACCCTCGTCGGCCTCCTTCTTCCGGCCGTCCAATCGGCCCGCGAGGCGGCCCGGCGGTCGCAGTGCGCCAACAACGTCAAGCAGCTCGGCCTCGGCCTCCAGAGCCACCATTCGGCGAAGGGCTTCTTCCCCACCGGCCGCAACGCCCAGTCGATTTCCACCCACACCTACCTCCTTCCCTACATCGAGCAGTCGACGATCTTCCAACTCGTCGATCCCGCGAAGGCTTGGAACGATCCATTCCACACCGCCGTGGCGGCGATGAAAGTCCCCACGTTCGCCTGCCCATCCGATCCGGCCACCTACCTGCCTGCGTCGTACGCCCAGAACAACTACCGCTTCAATCAGGGGGCAGGAGTTCTCTGGGGAAATCCCCCCGCGGCCTCGTCCGATCCAAACTTCGGCATGCCCGCGCCGGACGGCGTCTTCTTCCTCGACAGCAAGGTGCGGATGTCGGAGGTGCTCGACGGCTCGAGCCAGACCGCGGCCATCAGCGAGCACGGTGTCGGCGACTTCAACAACGGCCTCTCCACGCCGCGCACCGATACCTTCTGGCCTCAGTCAAATCCCAGCACCACCGACGAGGCGATCCAGCAGTGCCAGGCGATCGATCCATCGAATCTCTCCTACCAGCGTTTCAGCAACATCGGCGGCCCCTGGCTCTACGGCTATCACTCGACGACGATCTACTTCCACTCCAATGTCCCCAACACCCGCTCCTGCATGTTTCCCCCGGGACGGATCATGACCACCGCCCAGAGCACCCACGCAGGCGGCGTGATGATGGGGATGTGCGATGCGTCGGTGCGGTTCGTCTCCGATGGGGTCGACCTGAAGATCTGGCGCGGCCTGGGCACGAAGAGTGGCGCCGAGATCGTGTCGGGCTTCGACGCCCAGTGATCGACCACGGCCCCACCACTGCCGAAGCCCCACCGCCCCAGACCTCCCCACCGAAAGGCACCATGCCGATGCGCACCCCCAGGCTCGCTATCAGGCCATTCATCTGGCCCCTTCTCGCACCGGCGATCCTCGTCGGCTGCGGGAGGGGGCCGGAGTACAAGGCCGAGCCTGACAAGGCTGCGGCGGTGATCGAGGCAGCGCTCTCGGCCTGGAAGGAGGGAAAGAGCTGCGACGATCTGAGGAAGCTCTCCGCCCCGATCCATGTCGCCGACGAACGCTGGAATGGTGGGGCGACGATCACGTCCTACACGATCGGCGAAGGGAAACCGTTCGGGCCAAGCACCCGCTTCGAAGTCACACTCGAAGGCCCTCCGCCGATCGGCACGAAGAAGGCCACCTACACCGTCTCCACCCAACCGGCGATCAGCATCGCGCTTGGGGACTGACTCCCTCTCTCCTCCGGAAACATTCGCCATGGCACGCCCCCTCTCGCTCGGCCTCGATGATGGGCTCGCACTTGTCTTGGTTCTTTTCGGCGCCGCGGCCGCCGTTGCTGCCGATGACGCTCCGCGTGCCACGCCCGTCACCCGGCCGGCGATGAAGCGGATGCTCGAGGAGATGAAGTCGCGGCGTGAGCGGATACCGCTCCCCGACCTGACCGACGCCGAGAGGGCAGCCGCTGCGGACGATCCCACGGCGCTTTCGTACGAGAACCGGCTCCGGGCCCTCTATCTCCCCGGCACCGAACTTCGCGGCTATCTCGGCTTCGGTGGCACGGCGCCGAAGCGTCCCAACGCTCCACCCCCGAAGGTGGTGATCGAGCCCGATCCGGCTTTAACCCTCGACTACGGCTTCAAGACCCGGCTCTTCTGGATCGCGTCGCGCGTCAACAACTGCCAATACTGCCTCGGCCACCAGGAATCGAAGCTCCTCGCCGTGGGGATGAGCGACGACGATCTCGCCCGGCTCGACACGGATTGGAGCGGCTTCCCGGAGAACGAGCAGGCCGCCTTCGCCCTGGCGCGGAAGCTCACCCTCGCCCCCGGCAGCATCTCCGACGCTGACATCGCGGCCTGTCTTGCGCACTTCACGCCGAAGGATGTGCTCGAGATGAGCCTGTCGATCGGGGGCAACAATGCCATCAACCGTTGGAAGGAAGGGATCGGCGTCTCCCAGGCGGGCAACGGCGGCAACTCGGGCTGGGCGCAGGCGAGCGTTAGCGGAGTTCACTCCTACCTGACGCCGACCGCCGACCGCTTCGACACCATTGCCTCCGCCGTGGCGATCCTCTCAAGCGGCAAGCCCGGTGACGATCTCGTCGCCACGGCGTCCCCCCTGCCACTCGCCTCCGCCGAAGAAATCGCGGCGGGCCTCGCTGCCGCCCGCTCGCGGAGCGCCCGCCTGCCGCTCGTCGCGGAGCCGCAAGCCCGCACGATCCTCGGCGTTCTCGCGCCCGAGGGACCGCTGCCCCGCTGGGTGCGACTGCTTGCCCACTTCCCCCTCGCCGGCCCGAGGATGGTGAAGGCCTTCGAACTCACGGCCGCGTCCCCGGGGCTCTCCCCGGTCGATAAGGCCCGGATCGCCTGGACGGTCGCCCGGCGCAATCGAGCCTGGTACGCCCTCGGCCTGGCCGAAGAGTGTCTGCGCTCCTTCGGCGCCGATGATGCGACGCTTGCCGATCTGGCCGGCGATCAGCAGCGGCTCTCGGCTGCCGAGCGTGCGGTGCTCGTCGTGGCCGACCGCCTCGCGGCGAGCCCCGTGATCTGCACAGACGCCGACTTCGAGACGGCGCTCGAAGCGACGTCGCCGGGAACGATGGTTCAGGTCGTTCACGCGGTCGCGATGGAGTCACTCTTCGATCGGTTCACCGAAGCGGCCGGGCTGACGCTCGAGTGACGCGACGAACGAATCAAGCCCTGGGGCGTCACTCGTCAGAGAGCATCTCGGCCCAGCCATGCGCATCGCCGAGATGGCGGAGCGAGATCTTCACCGCGGCCATCATCGGGTAGGCGAGGATCAGCCCGAGGATTCCCCACGCCCAGCCCCAGTAGGAGAGCCAGAGGAAGAGGAGCGTGGGATCGAGGTTGAGTTGTTTGCCGGAAAGCTTGAGCTCGAGGAAGTCGATCCAAAACACCCGGTTGACGACGATCAGGACGGCGAGGACCGTTGCCGGCACCGCCCCCAGATCGAGCGCGGCCATGAGGATCGGCGGGACACACGCCGCCCAGCTCCCGATCGACGTGATGTAGTTGGCGGCGAAGAAGAGAAAGGCCCACAGTGGCCAGTGATCGAGGCCGAAGAGCCACATGATGATCCCGGCGGACAGCCCCATGCCGACGCCGATCACCGACTTCACCATCATGAAGCGTTCCATCGACTCCGAGATCCCCTCGCCGACAGCGAGGATCCGCGCGCCGCGTTCGCCGGGGAACGCCCGCTGCACCCGGGCCTCGAACTTCCGGCTGCCAAGGAACAGGAATACGAGGTAGCAAAAGACGAGGACGATCAATTCCGCCGCATCGATCCCCTTGGCGAAGACGAAGTTGAGGACGTCGCGGCTCGAGATCCGGAACAGGTCTGAAAGCGACGTCCTCGATGCCACCGGCTCAGCCACGGCATCGAGGGCCGGCGCGTTCTCGGCCACGGCCGGCGCCCCGCCGAGCGGGCCGCTCCAGCGGGTGATGATGTCGCCGATCCGATCCTCGTAGCGGGGCCAACTCACCCGGAACGACACCGCCTCCCGGTAGACGAACTGCGCCAGGAGCACCGAGGCGATGAGGATGATGCCGACGAGCGTCGCATAGGCCGTCAATGGCCGCATCCCCAGCCCCGAGAGGGTCTTGACGCCGAAACGGGTGGCATAGAAGAGGAACAGCGCCACAAGGAACGGCTGCAACACCGGGCCGAGGTGCGTGATCGCCGCGCCGGCGACCACGACCGCGATCACCACCAGCGCCGCATCGGCAGATGCAGACCGGGAAGCGGGGCTCGGTGCCGGAGGGGAGTTCATGCCGGGG
>CAJAYZ010000485.1 GCA_903949225.1 uncultured Planctomycetaceae bacterium | reverse complement strand
GCCCGCGAAAGCGCGTGATTGCGGGGGGGGGGGTAAGGCGTCTTGTTGTGTTTCGCCGATTCACCGGATCTCTCCTCGGAAGACCTCGCGGGAGGGCACCACCCTCCCCTGAGTTCAAATTAAGGAATGCTTAGCATTCCAGTCAAGGAATCGGCATCGCTGGAATTCTGGTGGGCGTTATTCCTCTTGCCCCCGGAGGCGGGGCCTCCATCGATGGCCTGTTAGGATGCAGGGCATGGAGATGCATCAGAGCGAAGTCGAAGCCAGGTTCCGCGCGGCGCAGGATGCCCTTCCGCCGCATGTCCGCGTTGCCCGAGCCGCTGCCATGTTTGCCTGGGCTCGTGATCTGATCGGACGCGAGATCGTTGCTCAACGGGGCCCTCTCTCCGCCGAAAGGCTCAAGTGGGAGACGGCGATGCGGATGTACGGCTCCGATGCCAGTTCCCGCAAACTCATCCAGCAGATGCTCGACCAAGCCGGCTGACGTCCCGGCAGGATTGGCGTCGCACTCGCCCGCGGCGAGCTCCGGTAAGCCGAAGCCTTGACGCCTTCCATCCGCTGACGCGGGAGATCGAAGCTGGCCACCCCCGTCGGCTCACGGTTCGCGCGTCAGGCCCGTGGGCTCTGGAAAGCGGATCTCGTCGACCGCGATCGCGTAGACGGGATCGACGAAAATCTTCCCACCGAAGGGGAAGTCGCGCTCGCCAATCTGGCGGAATCCGCGCGACTCGTAAAACCGGATGGCGCGGGCGTTGCGGTGATAGACGCCGAGCCAGAGGGTGAGGGCACCAAGCGCGCGGGCCTCCACCTCGACGGCACCGAGGAACCGGGCTCCCTCGCCGCGGCCGGTCGATTCCGCGCCGAGATAGAAGCGCTCCAGTTGGAGAGGCTTCGCGCCGGTCACGCAGGGGGGCGTTGAGCCGGCCCGGAGGACGGCGTAGCCGGCGAGATCCGCGCCCGATACGGCGAGGAGCGTGGTGGCCTGCGGATCGGCGAGGAGCCTGGCGACGGCCGGCACCTCAAAATGCTTCGCGACGTAATCGGCGTTGTCCTGCACCTCCTCGAAGTCACGATAGGTCTCGAGGAATGTCCGCGCGGCAAGGTTGGCGAGGGCCTCAGCATCGTCAAGCGTTCCCCGGCGGAAGGTGAGCGGCGGCGTCATGGCAAGCCTCTGGGAGACCGGGGAACAGTTCGTCGGATCGACAGGCCGCCGCTTCTGGCGACAGCAATGCCGGCGAGCGAAAGCGTAGCGTCGAAAGCTGCAGACGAGATCGCACAGCCCCGAAAGACTGGGCAGCCCTGGCAATTCGGGCAACCCAAGCGCGACGAGCGGCCTTGTTCGGGGCAGGGGGGCTTTGGTACTTCCCCCTGCGACGCCGCCGCGATCCACCCCACGAAGCCCACCGCATGGCCAGACGCCCCGCACCCCGCCGCCGCCCATCGGCCGTCGTGCCGTTCATCGTCGCCGTCACTGTTGGCGGCCTGACGTGGGGCGCACTCTCCGCGTGGCAAGATGCCCACGTCTGGCACCGGCTCACCCATCACACCTTTTCCTTCCTCACACCCATCGCCGCCTCCGTCGCCGACCTCCTCACGCAGCCGGCGTCGGTGCTCATCGAGGACGGGATCGGCGAGCACCCCGCTGAGGTCGCGGCCAATCAGCCCCCCGTCTCCGCACAGGCCCCGGCCATGACCGCGCTTTCCATGCCGGTCACTTCAGCCCCGCCGCCAGCGGTTCCTCAAGCGCCACCAGCCCCGCTGCCGCCACGGGCCGCTGCCAATGAGCCGGCCGAGATCACTGCCGTCGCGCCGGCGCCAACGCCCGTGTCGGCGCCAGCCCACCAGGCCAGCGACGTCATGCCGGCGGCGCTCAACATGCCCCCTCCCGACGAAGCCCATGCGACGCTCACCGCGGCCACGTCACCGCTGGCGCCTCTCGACACCTCGAGCCCGCGGGCGACGCTGCGCAGTTTCCGCGACACAACCGACCGCATCTTCCGCAACATGCGCGGCGGCCTCACCGCCGAGACCCGAGCCGAAAATGCCCACCTCATCACCCAGACCCTGACCTGCCTCGACCTCACCGAGTTTGCCCCGTCCCTGGCCACATCGAAGGGGCGCGAGGCCGCCACATGCCTGAAGGAAGTCTTCGACCGGATCCCGATCCCGGCGGACTCGGCCATCCCCGATGCTGCCGGCGTGAAGGCCGACTCGATCACGCGTTGGCGGATCCCTGGCACCGAGATCATGCTGGTGCGAATCGAAACCGGCCCGCGGCAGGGAGACTTCATTTTCTCCCCCGAAGCGGTGACAAGGGCCGAAAGCTTCTTCGCTCGGGTGCGGAGCCGACCGTACAAGGCCGATGCGGGCAGCCCCGGGCTCTACAACGCCTACGTGACCGTCGGTGGCGATCTGATCCCCGAGTCGTTCATCCGCACCCTCCCGGCCTGGGCCCACACGGTGGTGCTCGGCGAGACGGTCTGGCAGTGGTGCGCGGCGGTCCTGCTCGCCGTCGTCTTCAGCGTTGTCGCCTTCCTCGCCTCGTCGTTGCCGCACGTC
Organism: uncultured Planctomycetaceae bacterium; assembly: GCA_903949225.1. Lineage (GTDB taxonomy): Bacteria > Planctomycetota > Planctomycetia > Pirellulales > UBA1268 > QWOP01. Next base: position 6,014 of record CAJAYZ010000485.1, on the reverse strand, counting down.
TTCCGTCCCGGTTGGGCCCGCTCGATCACGAGCTTTCTCCTCCCGGTCGTCCTTGCCGTCGGCAGCCTCGTGGCTGACTGGCTCGTCACCTTCCAGGTGCGGCTCACCGGTGACTCGCTCATCGCCGCCAAGCTCACGCTCCGCCTCACCCTCTACGCCGGCGCCATCGCGGCGGTGATGGCGGTCATGACGCGGGTTACGGAGATCCTCGTCCGGGCCCGGGCACGGCGCGGCGACGGGGTCGACGTGCAGCTCGTCCGGCTGGCATGTCGAGTTTGCACGTTCGTGATCGTCGCCTGGATCGGCATCCAGGCGGCCGATTCCCTCGGCATCCCGGTGGCCCCACTTCTCGCCGGGCTCGGGGCGAGCGGCCTGGCGGTGGCACTCGCCGCGCAGTATTCGATCGAGAATCTGATCGCCGGCGTCGTCCTGTTCACCGACAAGCCGGTGCGGATCGGCGACGAATGCCAGTATGGCGATGTTCGCGGTCGGGTCGAACAGATCGGCCTGCGTTCGACGCGGATCCGTGGGCTCGACCAGTCGCTCGTCACGATCCCCAACGCCGAGTTTGCGAAGGTGCAACTCGTCAACTACACGCGCCGCGAGCGGATCCCGATCAAGCTCCCGGTGGAGATCCGCCCCGACGCCAGCCCCGGCCAGGTCCGCGATCTCCTCGTGCGTTTCCGCGATCTCCTCGGCGACCACGCCCGCCTCGATCCCGGCTCACCGCGCGTCCGGCTCACCGGGCAATCATCAGCGGCCTACACGATCGAAATCTCGGCGCTCGCCCTCACGGCCGACGACGGCGAGATGCACACGATCCGCGAGGAGATCCTCCTGGCGATCATGGACGAGATCGAGCACCGCCAGTGCGGCATGCCGGGAGACGACACCGGCTCGCCGCTTCTGCGGGCCGCGTGAAAAGTCCGGGCGCCGTGCCTCTGGCTGCGATCGCCCCCCATCTCCCTGCGTCTCAGCCGTGGTACTTCGGGCCGCTCCAATCAGGGAGCGTGTCGAGAAGTTTCGACGACACGCCTCCGATCCAGGCGTAGCGGTCGTCGATCTGCTTGGCAGTCACGACTCGGACGCCGTAGATCCCGATGATCCCGCCTGCGAGGAATCCCGAGACGGCGAGGCCGATCAGCGATGCTGCCGTCCCATCTGTCAGGCGCGTTGTCAGCCCGATCGCCAGCAGACCGATCGCCGCAAGGACGAGCGACCAAGCCAGGGCAATCCACCACCGCCGCCGACTGCGATGGGTGTCGCACAGGCCGACACGAAGGTCGACTTTTCTCCGCACGATCATCGCCGCGATGGCGTAGACGAGGAGATTGAAAAGCACGAGGAGGTACCACCACGGCGTGTGCCAGGAGAGCTTGCGGCGCAGCGGCTTCCCCGTGGCGGGGGCATTGCAGACGATGCAGCGATCGGCCGGGAGTGTGGCCGTCCTGTCCATGACGAGCAGAAATCGTTCCCGCCACAGCCCGCCGCCATCGTCGGCTCCGCCCCACCGGCCGCCACTGTCGCTGATGTCGGCGGGAGGGGCGTAGGGATTGAAGTCAGACATGACGGTACCCTGCGAAGAAGTCTGATGTGACGCGACGCTCCGGAGAGGCCCGTGGAACTCCTTCTGGGGGGACAGCCTAAACCGCCCCCACCGCGATCGTCCACCGATCGGCACGGGCTGGCCGCCGGTGATCCCGGCGACTCTGTCGGCTCCCCGCCCGCGGTCCCCATGAGCGCGGGAGGCGATCTCAGCTCCCCCACATCCCCAGCCGCAGGCGGACGAGGAGGTCGTGGAGCGCCGCTCCGGCGATGGGAGCCTCGGGAAGGGGGCTCACCGCGGCGGCGGCTTCCAGTTCGGCCGTGAGGCGCTCGACTTCACGGCGGTGGAAGTCGGCGTCGTCGTGGGTGAGCGTCTCCTTCTCCGTGCCGTTGACCTTCCTGGCGATGAGATCGTCAATCCACGAGAGCCGCGCCGCGTCGTTGAGAACGACGAGATTCGCCTCCACCTCGCCGGTGCGCATGAGGTGGATTCCCGTAAGGAGCACCCGGTACGTGTAGAGGAGCGGCTTCACACGCCGCGGCCGCTCCTTGTCGAACAGCGCCCACTGTCGCGCGGCGAAGCCGAGATAATGGTGGGCGTGGTGTCGGGTAAGGCAGGCGGGGGCGAGGGCGACGAGGGCTTCGTGGGCCGGCGACGACCGCACAACCAGCGGCGAGAGGAGCTGCTCGAGAACATAGCCGTTGTTGCGGAGGAGGAGCCGGAAGAACTTCGCCGCGTCGTGGGTCACCAGATCGAGCTCGAAGCCGTCGTCGTCCGCGGTCCGCTCGATCGTCTCCGGTCCCGTCACGAGCCCCACGACGTCGGCCGCCGGGAGGAGATGGACGCCGCGGAGATCGAAATCGGAATCGGGGGAGGCGAAGCCGTAGAGGTGGGCCCCGCTGACGGTGGCGAAGAGGAGCGGAGCGGGATGGGCATCGGCCACGGCGCCGAGCCTGGCGAGCATCGCCGCGTCGATCGATCCCCCCGGCCCCCGTGATGACACGTTCACAGCACGTCCCTCACCCGTTCGAGTTCGGCCTGGATGTTCCGCAGCGCTGTGACGGCCCGGTCAGGATCCTGCACACAGCCGGAGAGACTGCCGTAGTGGCTCTCGAGGCAGTCGAGGAGGAGCCGGCGCAGCGCCGCTTCGTCGGGCACCGCCCGGAGCCGACTCTCCGCCCAGGCCCGCTCGAGCTGCGATTCCTTCTCCGCGCACCACTGCCGCAGCCGCTCCTGGCTCCACTCGCCACGGCGGATCGCCTTGAGGCGCTCCCGATCGCGTTGGAGGTCGAGATCCTCCTCGACGAGGATCATCTCCACCTCGCCGAGGAGGCGGACCACATGATAGGCAAACTTCACGTCATAGCCATGCTCCTCGACGACGGCCGCCCGCTTTCCCAGCGGGCTCTTCGTGGCGATCTTGTGGAGCTGGGCGTAGGCATAGCCCTTGAACTTCGGCCAGCAGCCCTTGTGGAGGAAGAGCCGGCGCCGCTCGCGAACGAGCGTCCCCACGGCAGTGGTGTGAACGACGCAGGTCGCCGGTGTGAACAGGCTGTCGATGATGTTCGGGTTGTTCTCCATCGCCAGCTGGAAGAACTTCACGATCGAGTAAATCGTGAGATCATGGCTGCGGCCGCTACCACCGAGGGCCTGGGGATCGACGACATGATGGGCCTCGAACTGCTCGAACCGGGGTGGCGGCGTACCGAAGCCGGCGATCGCACCCCGGAGGTGGGGAAAGAGGTCCTCCTTCGGTGGAATCGCGAAGCCGTAGAGGTCGAGGTCGCTCGAGTCGCCGGAAACGCCATACGCGACGCTCCCCATGATCGTCTCGTACATGACGTTGGCGGGGAGCCACCGCGGGGGCTTCACAAGCCCCCGGCCAGCGAGGTCTTCGAGTGTGCTCATCGGATGGGGCTCTCTCGCCGCGGGCCTGCGAACTCTTGATCCACCATCGTACGGAGTTGCCGGCCGACGCCGCGAGCCTCCCGACGCGGTGGCCTCGACCCACGTTCGAGCGCCGAAGTACGATGCGGGGGCTGATTACCACTCCCGAGAGCCGCCCCGTGCCACCGATTCAGCTTCCCACCGCCGCCGTTGGTCGCCGCGAGCTCCTCCGGGTCGGGGCGCTCTCGATCCTTGGCTGCGCCGGCGGCGATGCCTTCGGACGGCGCGTCGCCACCGCAGCCACTGCCGGCCCTCCGGCCGATGGCTGGCAGCGACAGTGCATCTTCATCCTCCTTCAGGGGGGCGCGAGCCACATCGATCTGTGGGATCCGAAGCCGAGGGCTGTCGCCGAGATCCGTGGCCCCTACCGGCCGATCGCCACGGCGGCCCCTGGGATCGAGTTTGGCGAGCTCATGGAGCGGTCGGCGACGGTGGCCGACAAGCTCTGCGTCATCCGCTCGATGACGCACAAGTTTTCCAACCACATCGCCGGCACCTACATCACGCTGACCGGGTCGAACAACCAGCGCGACCAAGATCGCGAAGCCCACTCCGACGACTTCCCCGGCCCCGGCGCCGTCCTCAATGCCCTCCAGACTTCCGCGCCCGGCGTGCCGCGGAGTGTCTCGCTCCCCAACTGGCTGAGCATCCCCGGCCCCTCCAACCGGATGCCGGGGCAGTACGGCGGATTCCTCGGGGCCGTCCACGATCCGTTCATCATTGAGGGGGATCCGAATGCGGCGGGCTACAAGCCGCTCGCCCTCACGCCGCCGGAAGGGATGACCAACGACCGGCTCGGCAACCGGCTCGAGCTCAACCGCCGCCTCGACGGCGTCGCCCGGCTCCTCGAGAAGGACACGCGTCAGCAGTACGACCGCCTCCAGCAGAGCGCCTACGACCTCGTCACCGACGGCCGCTTCCGCCGCGCGCTCGATCTCTCGGAGGAGCCAGCGCAGGTCCGCGAGGCCTACGGCCGGACGAAGTTCGGCCAGTCGCTCCTTCTGGCACGGAGGCTCGTCGAGGTGGGGGTGCAGTTCGTCGCCTACAACGCCTTCAACCAGGAGTGGGACACCCACGGCGGGCTCGTTGGCCGCTACTCACAGATCGTCCCTCCGATGGACCGGGCCTTCGCGGCCCTCGTCGCCGATCTCGCCGACCGCGGCCTCCTCGAGCGGACGCTCGTCGTCAACACCGGCGAGTTCGGCCGCACGCCGGGCATCAACAAGGACGCCGGTCGCGACCACTGGCCCAACGTCTATTCCACCGTCCTCGCCGGCGGCGGCGTCCGCGGCGGCGTCGTCTACGGCGCCAGCGACTCGAAGGGCGCCGAGCCTGCCGACCGCCCGGTGACGCCAGCCGATGTCCTCGCCACCGTCTACGACCGGCTCGGCATCCCGCCGAACACCGAGCTCCGCGACCGCCTCAACCGGCCGATGCAACTCTCCGACGGCACGGTTCTCGACATCTGCTGACTCGGGCAGAGCCCTGACCGATCTCCGTCGCGTGAACGTGAGACATCCTTCCCACCAATCGGCAACTCAGCGAGGCGTGGCCCGTGCCCTCGAGCGGCGTAGCCGGCAAGCGGAGCCATGAGCCGTGAGCGCAGGCGGGTCCGAGTGCGTGGAGGCCCGGAGGGCCGGAACGAACGTCCGGCGAGAGGGCACGGGCCACGCCGAAGCCCCTCTCAGCCACGGCGTAGTCCTCCTGCTATAGTGGTCGGCCGCGGCCGGGGCCTTTCCTCGACCGCCAGGGGGTCTTCCGGTCGGCGTGTCTCAAGCGCCGGCGCACCACCACGACATCACCAGGAGTCATCCGTATGGCCAGGTCCGTCACCCGCCCCGGCGCCTCGCGCCGCCGCTTCCTCAAGACCGGCCTCTCGCTGTCGGCCGCCGCGATCGCCCCCACCGTGATCCCCGGCTCCGCCCTCGGCCTCGACGGCACGATCCCGCCGAGCGAGCGCGTCGTCCTCGGCGGCATCGGCATCGGCAACCGCGGCACCTACGACCTCGGCTGCTTCCTCGAGCAGAACGACGTCCAGTTCACGGCGATCTGCGACGTGAAGGAAAACCGTCGCGTCGGCATCAAGAAGATGGCTGACGAGAAGTACGGCAACGATTCCTGCGCGATGTACCAGGACTTCCGCGAACTCCTCGACCGCAGCGACATCGACGCCGTCCTCATCGCCACCGGCCCCAACTGGCACACCACCGCGAGCGTCTACGCGGCGAAGGCGGGCAAGGACATCTACTGCGAAAAGCCCTGCTCGAAAAACATCGCCCAGAGCCTTCTCCTCCGCGACACCATCCGCCGCACCGGTCGCGTCTTTCAGGCAGGCACGCAGCGCCGCAACCTCCCCCACTTCGCCTTCGCCTGCGAGCTGGCCCGCACCGGCCGGCTCGGAAAGATGAAGCGCGTCTTCGCCCATCCGGCCGGGATGACGGCGAGCACGAGCGGCTGGCTGCCGGCGGAGAACGAGCCGCCGAAGGAAGTCATCGACTGGAACATGTACCTCGGACCGGCG
>CAJAYZ010000484.1 GCA_903949225.1 uncultured Planctomycetaceae bacterium | reverse complement strand
GGGAGGACGTCGACCTGTGGCGGATCCGCGTCGAGGCCGCCGGCCCGTGGGTCTTTCATCTGGCCGCGCAGCGCCTCCAGAACCGGCTCCACGACATGCAGAGCCGGGTCGATCCGGTGCTCACGCTGCGGACGCTCTCCGGCCAGACGATTGCCGCCAGTGACAACGTCCTCGCCGGCGACCCGCTCCTCGCTGTCGAATCACTCGAGGCGGGGGAATATCTCCTTGAAGTCCGCGATGTCCGCTATCAGGGGAATGTCGACTGGACGTACTCGATCGAGGCCTCTCCGCGCCCCTTCGTGAGGTCGGTGCATCCGCTGGCAGTCGCTCCCGGTGCCACCGTACCCCTCCGCCTGTTCACAGGCGGTCCCCTGCCGCTTGGCCCCACGCCGGTGTCGATCCCGGCGGACACGCTGCCAGGGGTGTTTCGGGTAACGCCGCAGTTCGAGGGGCGAGCGCTTGGCGGGGTGGGCGTGCTTGTCACCGCCGAGCCAATTCTCCTCGAGCCCGCGACGCCGCCGGCGGTGGCGCAGGCCGCGGATGGGTCGCCGGCTCAGGCGGCGCCGCAGGCGATGGCGATCGGCAGTCCGTCGGTTGTCTGTGGCGATCTCGACAGCCCGGGCCAGGCCGACCGCTTCACGCTCACCGCCAAGGCGGGGGAGGCGTTTGCCTTCGAGGTGTTCGCCCGCCGCCTCGGCTCGAATCTCGATGCCAAGCTGCGGATCCTCAAAGGTGACGGGACGCCCCTCGCCGAGGCCGACGACGCCACCTACCAGCGCGTCCTCTCCGCCGATCCCTTCCTCGAACGCTTTGCCGCTCCGGCGGATGGCGAATACACCATCGAGATCCGCGACCTCCATGGCCGCGGCGGGGCGGGCTATCCCTACGCACTGCGCGTCAGCCCCGTTTCGCCCGGCTTCGTGCTCGAGGTCGACACCGACAAGACACTCCTCGCCCCGGGGCTCGCTGCCCCGATCTACGTCCGCGCCCTGAGGCGGAACGGCTTCGCGGGCGACATCGACTTACAAGTCGACGGCCTCCCCGCCGGGGTGACGGCCGTCGCCGGTCGGATCCTGGCCACCGGCAACGACGGCTGCATCTGGCTCCAAGCCGCCGCCGATGCCCCGGCCGGATGGGGAAATGTCACGATCGCGGGGAGCGCTACGGTCTCCGCTGCCGACGGATCGAGCCTTGCGATCCACGGCCGGGCCGATCCCCTCCAGGAGATCTACATGCCGGGAGGAGGGCGGGGACATTATCCGGTCGATCTCCACACCGTCTCCGTGGCCAAGCCGATGGACGTCCGTGGGATCACGGTGAGCAGCACCGAGGTGGTGCTCAAGCCTGGGGACTCGCAGCGGCTCGACATCACCGTGGAGCGGGCCCCCGATTACAAGGGCAACATCACGCTCGACATGTGTCTCCAGCACCTCGAGACGCCCTACGGAAACCCGCTTCCCAAGGGGGTGAAGGTCGACGGTGCCCGGAGCAAGACGCTCCTCACCGCCGGCGAGTCGGTCGGACACATCACGCTCACGGCGGCCGCCGACGCCCCGGCCGTAGAGCGGCAACTCGTGCCGGTGACCGTCCATGCGACGATCAACTTCGTCATGAAGCACACCTTCGCAAGTGCCCCGGTGCGCGTCTCCGTCACCCGCCCCTGACCCGGCGAGGATCCGCCCGCATGGCCGCCCCCTTCGACCACCGCTATCCCTCCGTCGACGATCTGCGGACGGCGGCCCGACGCCGGATCCCAGGATTTGTGTTCGACTTCCTCGACGGCGGCTGCCACGACAACGTCAATCTGGCAAGCAACACCGCCGATCTCCGCGACGTCAAGCTCCATCCTTTTTATCTCGCCGATCATGGCCCGGTATCACTTGAGACGGAGCTCTTCGGGCGTTCGTGGGGAGCGCCGCTGGGGGTTTGCCCGGTGGGGCTGCAGGGGCTGATCTGGCCCGGGGCCTGCGAGGCCCTCGCCCGGGCGGCCACTGCCCGCCGCCTGCCCTTCATCCTCAGCACGTGCACGACCGCGAGCCTGGAGACGATCGGCCGGATCACGGCGGGGGCGTTCTGGTTTCAGCTCTACAACCCCGTCGATCCGGCCGTCCGGGAGGATCTCCTCGCCCGGGCCGAGCGAGCGGGATGCGAGGTCCTCGTCGTCCTCGCCGATGTCCCCACCTTCGGCTACCGTCCCCACGACATTCGCAACCAGTTCGCCGTGCCGCCACGGCTGACGCCGCGGACGATCCTCCAGATGATCCTCCGCCCCGCCTGGGGAATGACGATGCTGCGTCGCGGCAAGCCGACGCTCGCCACGCTCACCCCCTACATGCCGGCGAACATGGATCTCCGCCAACTCGCCGACTTCATGGATCGGACGTTCACCGGCCGGCTCACCGGCGACGATCTCGCCCGACTCCGCGATCGCTGGAAGGGGAAGATGGTCCTCAAGGGGGTGGCGACGGTCGAGGACGCCGAGGTCGCGGTGGCCCGCGGGCTCGACGGAATCATCGTCTCCAATCATGGTGGCCGGCAGCTCGACGCCGGGCAATCGTCGATCCGGGCCCTGGAGCCGATCGTCGAGGCAGTGGGACGACGGACGACCGTGATGCTCGACAGCGGGATCCGCTCTGGCCCCGACATCGCCCGGGCCCTGGCCAGCGGGGCGAAGTTCACGTTTCTCGGCCGGGCGTTCATGTACGCCGCCGCGGCCCTCGGCGATCGCGGGGGGGATCACGCCGCGGAGATCCTCACCCGGCAGCTTCTCCAGGTGATGGAGCAGATCGGCTGCGAACGTGTCGCCGACCTCCCCCGACACCTCGTCCGCCGTTGAGCCAGCCGACGACTTCGGCGATCAGGAGTCCTTTAGGCCACGATTCCGCGGACGACGTCGCCGGAGACATCGGTGAGCCGGAAGTCGCGTCCGTTGAAGCGGTGGGTGAGGCGCGTGTGGTCGACGCCGAGGAGATGGAGGATCGTGGCGTGGATGTCGTTGACGCTCACCCGATTCTCAACCGCCTTGAAGCCGAACTCGTCGCTGGCGCCGTACGTGACCCCACCCTTCGCGCCTCCGCCGGCCAGCCACATCGTGAAGGCGTGCGGGTTGTGATCGCGGCCGGGCTGATCCCCCTTCTGCGCGATCGGGAGGCGACCGAACTCGCCCCCCCAGACCACGAGCGTTTCCTCGAGGAGCCCGCGCCGATCGAGATCCTCCAAGAGCGCCGCGATCGGGCGGTCGGTCTCGGCGGCGAAGCCGGCATGATTGCCGCGGATGTCGGCATGGCCGTCCCAGCTCTGTTGATTCTCCTCGCCGCCGGAATAGATCTGGACGAACCTCACGCCGCGCTCTACGAGGCGTCGGGCGGTGAGGCACTGCCTGGCGAAATGGCCGCAGGTCGGATCGTCGAGACCGTAGAGATCGAGCGTCTCGCGGGTCTCGGCGGTGAGATCGAGCGCTTCCGGGGCGGTCATCTGCATCCGGTAGGCGAGCTCGTAGCTCTCGATCCGCGCCTCGAGCTCGCCATCGGCGCCGGTCCGGTCGCGGTGGCGGGCATTGAGCCTCGCGGCGAGGTCGAACTGGGCGCGCTGTTCGCGGTCGGTCATCGCCGCGCGGCGGGCGAGGTTGGCGATCGGGGTGCCGGCGGTGTCGATCGTCGTTCCCTGGAACGACGCCGGCAGGAATCCGGCCGACCAGTTCTGGGCATATCCCTTGGGGAGCCCACGTCCCTTCGTATCGACCATGACGACGAAGCCGGGGAGATCGCGGTTTTCGCTTCCCAGTCCGTAGGTCACCCAGCTTCCCGTGCATGGGTAGCCGACACGCGTTAACCCGGTGTTGACGCGGAGGAGCGCGGGGGCGTGGTTGTTGGAGTCGGTCCAGCAGCTCTTCACGAACGCCATCCGATCGACATGGGCGGCGAGTCTGGGGAAGATTTCCGACACCCAGGCCCCGCTCTCCCCATGCTGTCGGAAGGCGAACGGGCTCTTCATGAGGCCCCCCACGGCCCCGGCGAAAAACCCGGTATTGGCGTCGAAGCCGGCAAGCGGCTCGCCGTCGCGCTTCGCGAGTTCTGGCTTGTGGTCGAAGGTGTCGACCTGGCTCGGGCCCCCGTTGATGAACAGCCAGATCACGCGCTTCGCCTTCGGGGCAAAGTGGGGGAGTCCGGCGGTGTTCGGCTCCGCGCGGAGGCCCGGTGCTGCTTCCTCGTCCGCCAGGAGGCGGTCGAGCGCGAGGAGGCCGAATCCTGCCCCACAGCGCGCGAGCATCGTCCGACGGGGAACGACGATCTGCGGAGAAACGGAGGAGGAATCGTGCGGCATGATGGCGATCACTCGACGTGGAGGGTTTCGTTGAGCCCGAGGAGCACCTGACAGAAGTCGGCCAATGCCGCGGCAGCGGGCTGCTCCCGCCCCTCGACAGCGTACGTCGCCGTCTGGGAATCGAGGAAGGCCACGGCCTCGGCCAACTCGTCGGTCGTCGGGGCCCGGCCGAGCGCGAGCGCGTAGGCGGTGTGAATCGGCGCGGTGTCGCCGGTCACATCGTCGGTGAATCGATGCGGCTCCCTGAGGACCCGCGCGGCAAACGTCTCGGCCCAGCCACGGACCGCCGGGCCATTCATGAGAAGGAGCACCTGCGGCGCGGTGGTGGTCACGGACCGCTTCCCCATCCCCGTCACCCGGTCGGGGGCATCGAAGGCTCGAAGGAACGGGGATGGCCGGCTCCGCTTGACATCGAGATAGATGCTCCGCCGCGGCGCCCGGTCATCGGCCCCGCCCCGGCCACCGATCGTGGCATCGAGCGCCCCCGATATTGCGAGGAGGGCATCGCGGACCCCCTCGGCATCGAGACGTCGGCGGCCGAAGTGGGAAAGGAGACGATTGCGGGGATCGACGGCGAGGGCGCGCGGGGAGATCGTCGAGGATTGGCGGTAGGTGGCACTGGTGACGATGAGCCGATGGATCGATTTCAGATGCCAGCCGCCCCGGACGAGCTCCCCGGCAAGCCACTCGAGGAGTTCCGGGTGGGAAGGGGGATCGGCCTGGGCGCCGAAGTCGCTCGGCGTCGCGACCAACCCGGTGCCGAAGTACTGCTGCCAGATCCGGTTGACGATTACGCGGGCGGCGAGGCTTCCCGCTCCGGCCTCGGGATCGGTGATCCAGCGGGCCAAGCTCGCGCGGCGTCCTTGGCCGGCAGGCCCCTGCCCTCCCTCTCCCCGCTGCCATGTCCCCTCCGGAGCTCGGGAGAGAACTTGGAGAAACCCCGCCGTGGCGACCCCCTCGTGCTGGCGCACATCGCCGCGGCGGAGGAACCAGGTTTCGGGGTAGGCGTGGGGATAGCCGCGGCCATCGGCGTGATGAGGGATCGGCGTCAGATGGTCGCCGGCAACGAGGGCCGTGAGCTTCTCCGGGGTCGGGCGTGCCCCCTCGACCGCGCGGACGAATGAATCGGCGGCCCGCCACGCCTCGTCGTAGCCTGCCTGGAGCCGTCGCAGCTCCAGGGTCTGGGCCGGTGTGCGAAGGGCCAACGCGACAAGCTCGCTGACCCGCGCGGCATCGCTCCGGGCGGGATCGATCGGATCGGCGTCCGCCGTGACCGGGATCGCAGGGAGCCCCGCCACGGTGGCAGCGGCGAGTCTCGGCCGGCCGATCGCGTGATGGGGGCTCGTGCGAAAGTCGAGCGTCACTCTCAGCCGGCAGCCGCCGGGAAAGGCGACCGGCGCGACGAAATCGAACAGTGCCACGTGCGCCTGACCGACGTGGGGATCGATCGCCCACCCGCTCGTGGGGCTCTCGTCGATCGCGTGGGTGATGTCGAGGCTCGGCTGGGAGTAGTCGGCCCTCGGGACGCCGAGTTTCACCGGGGCGAAATCCGCGTCGGCCCCCTCCGGCGGAATCGGGGCGGCGGCGACCGTGATGTTCGAGAGGGCAAAGTTGCCATGGGCCACCCGCCCCGGCCCCCCCTTCGGCAGTGAGGGATCGGCCAATGCGTCGAGGCGCAGGCTGGCAATGGCACCGACCGGGAAGTCGAGCTCGATCGTGTAGGTCTCGTCGTTGGCGGGCGACCCACCGGCGAGGAGCGCGCCGTCGGCGAGTGCCGTCAGCGGCGTACCGACACGGCTGGCAGCCGAGACGAGCCTTCCCAGCCTCCAGTCGGGGGCCGTGCCTGCCTCGGTCGGCTGCCAGGAGCGGATCCAGTCATCGAACCGAGCCGGAAGCTCCTCCTCGATCCGCTGCCGTGCGGCAATGGACCGGTCGAGTTCGGCCTGCCAGGCGGCCAGCGCCGTCGCGTGGCGCTCGGGGAAGATCTCGATCTCGACGTTCGAGCGGACCGTGGAAGTGAACGTGGCAGCGAGACGGTAGTAGTCGGCCTGTGGCAGCGGATCGAACTTGTGGTCGTGGCAGCGGGCACATCCCACGGTGAGCCCGAGCATGGCGGTGCCGATCGTCGAGACGATGTCGTCGAGCTCGCCGCTGCGGGCACTTTCAAACTCCTTCTCCGTCAATTGCGTCGGAAACGCACCGGCCGCCAGGAAGCCGGTGGCGATCCGGGCGGCGGGAACATCGGGGGCGAGTTCGTCGCCGGCAAGTTGCCAGCGGAGGAAGGTGTCAAAGGGGAGATCGTCGTTGAAGGCCGAGACGACGAAGTCTCGGTAGGGATGAGCGTGGGGGCGGTCATAATCCTGCTCGTAGCCGAAGCTCTCGGCGTAGCGGGCCACGTCGAGCCAGGGCTGAGCCTGGCGCTCGCCGAAGGCTGGCCGGCCGAGAAGATCGTCGACTTCCCGTTCGTAGGCCTCGTCGCGACGGTCGTCGACGAAAGCCCGGACTTCACCTGGGGTCGCCGGCAACCCCGTCAGATCAGCGGCGAGGCGACGACGGAGTGTGCGACGGTCGGCCATTGGGGCTGGAACGAGGCCAGACTCGCGGATCCGGGCGAGGATGAAGCGGTCGATCGGATTGCGACACCAGCCATCGGGGTCGTCGACGGCGGGCATGGCGACGGGAGTGAGCGGCAAAAACGGCCACCGCCCGCGGAGGGCCGGATCGATCGTCCGCTCCGTCCACGAGTGTTGGTCTGCCGCATCGATCAGCGGACGGTCGTACGGGGCACCTCGGTCAATCCACTCCGCCAGCCGTGCCAGGACCTCGGCGGAGAGCGGATCCCCCTCCTCCGGCATGTGCGGCTCCTCGAGCTTCGCAGCGAGTCGGTAGAGGAGACTCTCTCCGCTCCTCCCCGGAACGATCGCCGGACCACGTCCGCCGCCGGCGAGCAACGTCTCCCGCGTGGAGAGATCGAGGCCTCCTTCGTGGGTGTCACTGCCGGCGCCGTGGCAGCCGGCGCAGCGGTGGACGAGCACTTCGCGGAGCCCCACGAAGAGTTGGAGGCCACGCGCATCGCCAGGAGGATTGCCAAGAGGATCACCAAGAGCAGCCCGAGGCAGGAAGAGGAGCAGCAGCAAGAGAGCGAGGCTAACCGCGGCCCGGGGCGTGGCGGGGGAACGATCAGGCCACCGTGGCAGGCTTGCGGTGCCGGCCGACGGCCACCGGGACTTGATGCCCATTCCGGTGTCCCGGCCCCGCGACTTCGAAGCTTTGACCCGGGCGATCACTTCCCGATCCTCTTCCGCTCGTTGCGCTGTCCCTCCCTGGACACGCTCCGCACCACCGGTCGCCCGCCGTCGTCGGCAGCCTCCTCGATCTCGAGGGCCCGGAGGGCCGACTCGACGTCGTCGTATTCCGCCATCCTCACGATGTCGGCCAGCGGGATCCAAAAGCGTCTGGCCGGTGGCGGCAGTGCGTCCCCAACCTCCGCAGCGGGCTGCCCCTCAGGCTGGATGCCAGTGAGAAAAAAGACGTTGCCAAGTCGACGGATCCTCGCCTCGGCCAGCGCCCACGGGGGAGCCGGGAGGAGGTCGTCTTCGTATTCGAGGGTGAAGACGACGATCGAATCGCGAAAATCGTGTTCGCCATGGTCTGCTGCCTCCTCGGCAGCGCCGGTCGTCACGCCGAGGAAAATGAGCATCAGGAGTGTCAGGGCACAACGCAAGAGCATGATCGATGGGGTCCCCCGGAGGCACGGCATTCACGGCTTTCCGTCATCGTACCGGCGCGCCATGCTCGGCGCCATCCTCGGGGAACGGGCGTTTCCGGCATCCGAAAAAAGTCCGGGATGGTATGGTCGGAGCCTGCGAGCGGGATCCCACGGAGCGGCAGGTGCCGCGGGAAGCACAAGCCCGATGGCTCGCTGAATAGGAGAGCCCATGAAGCGGGTCGTCCTCATCTCCGCCGCGATGCTCCTCACTGTTGCCGTGATCGCGGCC
>CAJAYZ010000483.1 GCA_903949225.1 uncultured Planctomycetaceae bacterium | reverse complement strand
GCTTCGAGAAGCTCGCCGGTGGTGACTTCTGGCTGTCGCCAACGCCCGAGACGGTCGGCAGCAAGGGCTGGGACGCGGCCCTGCCGCGGATTGCCACCTGGGTGAAGCTCGCCGACAAGGCGAATCAAGCTGCGCCGCCGATCCTGTTTCTCAACACCCACTTCGACCACCAGGGGGCCGAGGCCCGCCGGGAGTCGGCCGCGCTCATCCGTCGCTGGCTCGACGAGCAGGGGGCCGGCTGTCGGCTCGTCGTTACCGGTGACTTCAACGCCGGCGAAGGGACGCCGCCGTACGAGGCCCTGTTCGCTGCGGGCGATGGCAGCCAATCCACCCTGCTCGACACGTTTCGCGTGGTCGTGCCGACGCGCGGCGCGGCAGGCCCCGAGGGGACATTCACCGGATTCGATGCCAAGAGCACCGGCGGCGAGCGAATCGATTGGATCGGCTGTTCACGCGGCTGGCGCGTGGCTGCAGGAGGCATTGATCGCAGCGAGCGCGATGGCCGCACCCCGTCGGATCACGCGGCCGTCACGGCCGTGCTTGAGCCGGCCGCCGAGGCCACCGCCGATTTGCGGCTGGCCGAGTTCTTCCGCGATCACCTCCAGGAGAGCTTTCGGCTCCGGCCGCTCGAGGCGAGCACCCTTGGCGACCACGCCTACGACCATCTCCTCGACGACATCTCGCCAGAGGCACGGGCAGGGTGGCTCGACCACTGGAAACGTCAGCTTGCGGCGCTCGAGCGGGATTTCGGCGACGCGGCACTTGAAAAGCTCTCCGTCGATGGCCGGATCGACTACGAGATTCTGCGGGACGACCTCCTCCGCAGCATCTGGCTGGCCGAGAACGAGCGGCCCTTCGAGCAAGACGCGCGGGTCTACGGTGCTTACACGACCGACTCCGTCTACTCGCTCCTCACGCAGTCGACGCTGCCCAAAGAGAAAAACATCGAAAACGCGATCGCGCGGATGAAGCTCATCCCGCCGGTCGTGGAGGCGGCCAGGGTGTCGCTTCTCGACCCAACGCCGACAATGCTCGAGACGGCGATCGGGCAAAACCGGGGCTCGATCGCCTTTTATCAAAAGGATCTGTTCTCGCTCGCCAGCGACTCCCCGCAGCTTCCGGCGCTGCGCGAAGCGGCCAAGCCAGTCGTGGCGGCCCTCGAGCGCCACCAGCAATTTCTCGAGCGTGAGCTCCTTCCCCGAGCCCGCGGGGAGTGGCGGCTCGGGAAGGAGAAGTTCTCTCGGAAGCTCGAACTCGTTCTCGACATGGGGTGGGATGCCGAGCGGGTCGTCGCCGAGGCCCGGGCCGAGTTTGAACGGGTCCATCGGGATCTCGTCGCCGTCTCCCGGCAGGTGTGGCACAAGCAATTCCCCGGCAGGCCGCTGCCGCCGGAGGACGCGGCCGGGCGGCGCGAGCTCGTGCGGCTCGTGATCGGCGCGGTGAACCGCGATCACGGCGCCCCGGAGACGCTCGTTCGCGACGCGCGGGAGACGGTCGCGGGGCTGAAGAGCTTCATCCGCTCCGCCGACATCGTCGGCCTTCCCGAGCCCGATCGCTGCCAGGTTCTCGAGATGCCCGAATTCCGCCGCGGCAATTCTGCAGCCTACCTCGAAAACGCCCTGCCGCTCGATCCCTCAGGCCCGAGCACCTACGCGATCAGTCCGCCCCCCGCTTCCTGGGACGAGCGCCGCCGCGAAAGCTTCCTTGAGGAATACAACCGGCAGATGCTCAGGATCCTTTCGATCCACGAGGCCTATCCGGGCCATTACGTGCAACTCGAGTGGTCGAACCGCTGCCCGTCCCTCGTTCGCCGGATCCTCCAGTCAGGGACATTCATCGAAGGCTGGGCGGTCTACACCGAGCAGATGATGCTCGACCAGGGCTACGGCGACGGCGATCTGAACTTGAGGCTGATGCAGCTGAAGTTTTATTTGCGCGCCGTCTGCAACGCCTTGCTCGACCACGGCATGCACTGCGAGGCGTGGAGCGACGAGAAGGCGCTGCAGTTCCTCATCAACGACGCCTTCCAGTCGGAAGGGGAGGCGCGGCTGAAGATCGTCCGCGCCAAGCAGAGCTCCGTCCAGCTCTCCACCTACTTTGCCGGCCGCACCGCCCACCACCGGCTCCGGCAGGAGATCCAGCGAGAGCAGGGGGAAGCGTTTGAGCTCGGCCGCTACCACGAGGCAGTGCTCTCCTCCGGCTCGGTGCCGGTGAAGCATCTTCCGGTCCTCGTCCGCCAGCGGCTCACCTTGCCCCGATGAACCTTGGCTCACACAGGGGATGCCCGTCCCGAAGGGGGGCGTCACCATGGGTTGAGCTGCCGATTCGGCCGGTCGCTGTGGCATACTGTCGCGGTCGGGCGCGGCAGTATCGGCCGGCTCATTTCACTTTGAGGGATTCTCCGTGATCGGCGTTCATCGACCGTGCCGTCTCTTCGTCGTTCTCCTCGCGCTGGCCGTGGGCGCGCCTGCCGTGGCGCGGGGCGACGAACTTGTGCCCGCTGAAAAGCTCTTCCGACGGGACAATCTCGTCGCCTGGTGCATCGTCCCCTTCGACGACGAGGCCCGGTCGCCTACCGACCGCGCGGCGATGATGAAGCGGCTGGGAATCGTCAAGTACGCCTACGACTACCGGGCCGAGCATGTTCCGCAGTTTGACGACGAGATGAAGGCGATTGCAGCGGAGGGGATCGAGCTGGTGGGCTGGTGGTTTCCCGGTGAGCTCAACGACGAGGCGAAGCTGATTCTCGGCGTCCTCGAGCGCCACGGCATGAAGCCGAGCCTGTGGGTGAGCGGGGGCGGGGGCCCGACCGCCAATGCCGAGGAGCAAAAGGCCCGCGTGGCGGCGGAAGCCGCGCGGATCCGCCCCGTAGCCGAAGCGGCCAAGAAAATCGGCTGCACCGTCGGCCTCTACAACCATGGCGGCTGGTTCGGCGAGCCGGAGAATCAGATCGAGATCATTGAAGCGCTGCGTGCCGGGGACGCCCCGGTCACGAATGTCGGCATCGTCTACAACCAGCATCACGGCCACGTCCATGCCGGGCGATTCCGCGAGCTGCTCGCGCGGATGAAGCCTTATCTCCAGGTGCTCAACCTCAACGGGATGTTTGCCGACGGCGAGGCCCGCGGACTGAAGATTGCTCCGATCGGCACTGGGGAGCAGGATTTGGAGCTGCTCAAAGTCGTCCAGGAGAGCGGCTTCGACGGGCCCTTTGGAATCCTCAACCACACCCAGCTCGACGCCGAGGATCGGCTCCGCGACAACATCGTGGGGCTCGAGTGGGTGGCCGCGAAGCTCGATGGCAAGGATCCGGGGGCCCTGCCTCGAATGAAGACCTGGGAGGCTCCCGCCGCAGCACCCAAAGCGGCGGCGGCTCCTTCCGGTGTCATGCCCCACGATCCGGCCGTTGTCGCGGCGCTTGCGGCCGAGGCGAAGGGAGAGGGAGCGAGTGCCGCCAATGGTGCCCGCGTCTTCACCCGGCACACGCTCGCCTGCATCTCCTGCCACAAGGTCGGGGAGCATGGGGGAAACGTCGGCCCGGCGCTCTCGAAGCTCGGGAGCGAAAAAACCCACGAGCAGATTGCGGAATCGCTCCTCTGGCCGCAGCATGTTGTTCAGCCCGAGTTCCGCACCGTGACGGTGATCACGGCCGACGGAGCGAGCCGGCGCGGTTACCGGGAGCGGGAAGACGATGCGTCACTGGTCCTCCGCGATCCGGCGTCGGGGGCCCGTGAGACGGTTGCGAAGGCCGACATCGACATCGTCGAGGAGAGTGGCAGCATGATGCCCGACGGGCTGATGCAGTCGCTCCACCCGCGCGACAGGCGCGATCTCGTCCGCTTCCTTGCCGACCTCGGCCGACATGCAGACCTGCCGGCGGCCACGGTTGCCGCGGTGGTGGCCGCCGCGCATCCGACAACCCCCGCGGCCTTCGAGCCAGACCGGGCTCCCCTCATCCCGGAGGCGTTCCCCGATTGGCAACTGCCGGTCAACCGCGACCGGCAGTTCGACTTCTATGCCAAGGAAGCGCGGTGGTTCCGTGCCATCTGCCCTACGCCGCCGCTCCTCCCCCAGTATCCCGGCCTCGACGGCGGCACGCTCGGGCACTGGGGCAACCAGAACGAGGAGACGTGGCGCGACGGCCGCTGGAACTCCACGATCCTCGGGTCGGTCCAGGCAGGCGTCCTCCACGCCTTCGGAAAGACAGTTGTCCGCGGGGTGTGCGTCCAGATCGGCAATGGCCTCAACGTCTGCTTCGATGCCGACACGTTCACCTACCCGGTTGCCTGGAAGGGAAAGTTTCTTGTCCTTTCCGACACGCGTTACGGCTTTCTCGGTGGCCTCAGCCCGGGGGGGGAGGCGATGGCATTGCCCCCTGTGGCCACGCAGGCACCCGCTGGCAAAGTCGACTACGAGGGATTTGTTCGGCAGGGGGAGCGAATCGGATTCCTCTATTCCGTCGATGGCGTGCGGGTCCTCGACGTGCCGATGGTGAAGGATGGCGCGTTCGAGCGCGTCGTCGGCCCCGTCGACACCCATCCGCTCAAGAGTCTCCTCGATGGTGGCCGGCCGCAGTGGCCGGAGGTGATTGAGACGAACATCGTCCGCGGCAAGCAGGTGCCGTGGGCCGTCGATACCTTCGAGCTTCCGGTGGAAAACCCCTGGAAGGCGCTCCTTTTCTGCGGCGATCACGACTTCCTCCCCGACGGTGATCTCGTCGTTTGCACGATGCAGGGGGATGTGTGGCGGGCGCGGCCGATCGATCCGGGGGCCGATGGAGAGCCGCGCCGGCTCGCGTGGCGGCGGATTGCGGCCGGGCTCCATCACCCGCTCGGGATGGCGGTTGTGGATGGCGTGATCCATGTCCTCGGTCGCGATCAGATCACGAAGCTCATCGACACCAATGCGGACGGTGAAGCCGACCGCTACGACTGCTTCTCGCGGGCCTACGCGGCGTCTGCCGGCGGCCACGATTACACCTGCGGGCTCGTTCGCGATGCGCAAGGCCGCTTCATCACAGCCTGCAGTGCCCAGGGGCTCGTGCGGATCTCAGGCGATGGAAAAACAGCCGAGGTGCTCGCCACCGGGCTCCGCAATTCCGATGGCGTCGGCATCTGCCCCGACGGCACGATCACGGCCGGATCGAGCGAGGGGGACTGGGTGCCGGCGAGCCTCGTCGGCGCTGTGCCCCCCGGGCGACCGCTGCCGGGAGAGCCGCCGCTCCACTTCGGCCACGGCGGGCCGCGGCGTGGCCGTGTCCCCGATCTGCCGCTGGCCTATCTGCCGCGCGGCATCGACAACAACTGCGGCGGGCAGGTGTGGGTGCCGGAGGGAGCGATGGGGCCGCTCGGCGGCCAGCTTGTTCACCTGTCGTTTGGCGCGGGGACGGCGATGGTGCTCCTCCGTGACGAGGTGGCCGGGCAACAGCAGGGAGCGATCGTGCCGCTGCCGGTGTCGTTCCGGTCGGGCTCGCATCGGGGGAAGTTCAACGACCGCGACGGGGCGATCTATGTCAGTGGCATGGCCGGCTGGGGCACCTACACGGCCGCCGACGGCTGCCTCCAGCGCGTCCGCTACACCGGGAAAAGCCTCCAGCAGCCGATCGGCTTCCACCTCCATGACAACGGCGTGCGGATCGACTTTGCCGAGCCGGTCGACTCAGGCGTCGCGGCCGATCCGGCCCGCCATTTCGCGCAAAGCTGGAACTACCGTTACGGCGGCGGCTACGGATCGGATGAGTATTCTGCGCAGCACGAAGGGCTCCGTGGCCACGATCATCTGCCGATCACCGCCGTGCAGGTGCTCAGCGGGGGGAGATCGGTGTTCCTCGAGATCCCGGAGATTCAGCCGGTCGATCAGCTCCATCTCCTCGTGGCGACGGGGGCTGGGGTGGAGCATGATTTGGTCATCACCGCCAATC
This sequence comes from uncultured Planctomycetaceae bacterium, assembly GCA_903949225.1. Classification (GTDB taxonomy): domain Bacteria; phylum Planctomycetota; class Planctomycetia; order Pirellulales; family UBA1268; genus QWOP01. The sequence goes on along the minus strand of CAJAYZ010000483.1, from coordinate 3,228 downwards.
GGCTCGATGGCCCGATGCCGGGGGCGCAGGAGCGGACCCTCCCTCTCCGTCCCCACCCGCTCATTGCCGACACCGCGCGGGCCCTCAATACGAAGCCCAATCCCTTCGCTGTGCCCTCCAAGGAGGTGACAGCGAAAGTCGAGGTGGTGGTCGGCCCGAATCTCTCCTTCAGCCCGCGTCGGCTCGACGTCCGGGCTGGGGATCTCGTGGAGCTCACCTTCACCAACCCCGACACGGTGCCCCACAACTGGGCGCTCTTCAAGCCGGGGACGCTTGCCCGGGTGGGGGCGGCGGTGAATGCGCTGGTCACCGACCCGGAGGCCGCGGCGCGGCAGTATGTGCCGGAGACCGGGGACTGCCTGGCCTGGACCGACATCACCCCCCCCGCCGGGAAGACGGCGATCTGGTTTCGGGTGCCCGAGGAGCCGGGGCGGTATCCGTTTCTCTGCACCTTCCCTGGGCACTGGATGGCGATGCAGGGGGAAATGGTCGTAACGCCGGCCGAGGGGAGCGGGAAGCCGAAGTGATCCTCCGCGGGGCGGGCACAAGGGCTACAATTCCCCCCATGAATGCCCTCCTTCGCACCGGCTTCCGCCTCGTCGCCCCGCTGGCCATCCTCGCCGCGGCCTTGCTTGCCTTCTTCTGGATGGGGAGCCAGCCTCCGCCGGATCGAAAGGCCGTCGAGGCGCCTGCGGCCCTCCAAGTGCGGACGGTGGCGGCAGCGGCCGTTGACCATGGCTTCGAGATCGAGGCCGATGGCGTGGTCGTACCGCTCCGGGAGGTGACGCTCGCTGCGGAGGTCGGCGGCCGCGTCGCAGAGAAGTCGCCAGCCTGCAAGGCTGGGCAATTCGTCACCAAGGGCACCGTTCTCTTCCGCATCGATCCGCGGGACTACGAGCTCGACGTTTCCCGGCTGGAGCGCGAGCTTCAGCAGGCGGTGTTGACGATCGACGAAATCGACGAGGAGCTGACCCAAAACGCCGACTCGATCGAACTCGGCAAGCGTCAGTTGGAGATCGCGAAGCGCGAAGCGAATCGACTCGACACGCTCGCCCAGGGGCGGATCGTCACCGAATCGGCGGCCGATCAGGCGGCGCGCGACGAGCTGACCACGACGAACACCCTCTCCAATCTCCAGGGGCAGCGGCGCGTCCTCCAGAAGCGCCGCAACCGGCTCGAGGAGGCCCAGCAACTCGCCTCCACGATGCTCGAGCGAGCCAATCTCGATCTGGCCCGGACGACGATCACGGCGCCGGTCGACGGCATGGTGGTCGATGACAAGGTGGAGCAGGAGTCCTTCGTCGCCAAGGGAACGCCGCTGGTCGTGCTCGAGGACACGAGCGCCGGGGAGGTGAAGACGAGCCTGCGGATGGACGAGGTAGCGCAGGTCTGGGGGGGCATGAAGGATGCCGTCGCTCCGCCGGAGGTCGATCGAGACGCCTCCGCCGTTGGGGCGCTTGCCAAGGGGCCGCATGACCTTCGCGACGCCCGGGCGAAGGTGCTGTTCACACTCGGCGATCGGGCCTACGAGTGGGACGGCCTCCTTTCGAGACAGGAAGGGCGGGGGATCGATGAGAAGACGCGGACGCTTCCCTGCCGGGTGATCGTCCCCGATCCGACTGCTGTGGTCGCCCTCGACCGCTACGGGGCTCCGATGCCCGACCTCCCTCCAGGCGCGCCGGGGTCGCTCCTCCGGGGGATGTTTGTCGAGGTCCGGGTGAAGGTCGATCCGCCAGTGAAACTCGTGTCGGTGCCGCAGGAGGTGGTGCGGCCGTCCGGTGACCTGCTCGTGATGCGCGACGGCCACCTTGTCATTCTCCGTCCGCGTCCCTACCACCTCGGCAAGGGAACCGTTGTCTACGAGGAGGGCCCCAGTGGCTTGGTCGCCGGCGACCGTCTCGTCAGCAGCCTGATCTCCAATCCCCGCGACGGCATGGCCCTGGCCGAGGCTGCACCCCTCCGCACCGTCGCGCCGGGGGAAGCGTCTGTCGGGAGTGATGGTGGCGCCCCCGCGCCAAGTTCGACCACACCGGAGGCGAAGCCTTGAGATCCATCATCGCCTGGACGGTCCGCAACACTCCCGCCATGAACGTCCTCGTCGTGGCGGTCATGGTGATCGGCTTCATCAGTTTCAGCCGGATGCGCCGCGAGGTGTTTCCAGAGTTCGAGCTGGAAATTGCGTTGGTGTCAGTGCCATATCCTGGCGCGACGCCGGCGGAGGTGGAGGAGGGGATCTGCCAGAAGGTCGAGGAAGCCTGCCGGAGCGTGGCGGGCATCAAGAAGATCACCAGCGTCGCCAGAGAAGGGCTCGGCTACTGCGTTTTCGAGATTCGAGACACCGTCAAGGACGTGCAACGGGTGGTCGGTGAGATCCGCTCGGAGGTAGAGCGGATCCCAAGTTTCCCCGCGCTCGCCGAGGATCCGAAGGTAGAGCAGGTGACGCTCCGCACGCCGGCGATCAAGGTCGGCGTCCTCGGGCCTCCGGAAACCGGGCCTGTCGGCAGCATGGCGGCGGATCGCGACGAACTCGGGCTCCGGGATGTGACGGAGCGGGTTCGCGAGGATCTCCTCGCCCTCCCCACCGTGTCGGCGGCCAACATCGGCGGAGCCAAGAGCTACGAGATCACGATCGAGATCTCGGAGGCAACGCTCCGTAAATATGGCCTCACGCTTCAGAAGGTGGCCGAGATCGTCCGCCGCGAGAATCTCGAACTCCCCGGCGGCACGATTCGCAGCGAGAGCGGCGAGATCCTCCTGCGTGGCAAGAACAAGCAGTATGTCGGCGAGGACATAGCCAAGCTCCCCCTCGTCACGCTCCCCGACGGGCTCGTCCTCACCGTCGGCGATCTGGGGAAGGTGCGCGACGGCTTCGCCGACGTCGCTGGCCGCAATCGCATCAACGGCCGCCCCGGCCTCGTCGTCTCGATCGACCGCAGTTCCGGTGAGGATCTCCTGGCGATGGTCGCCGCGGTGAAGGGCTACGTCGCCGACCATCCGATGCCGGAGGGCTACTCGCTTGTCACCTGGGCCGATGCCTCCGTTGACGTCAAGGAGCGGCTCGACATGCTCCTTTCCAACGGCACGCAGGGGCTGGCCATCGTCTTCATCCTCCTGGCGATGTTCTTCGATCTGAAGATCGGCTTCTGGGTGGCGATGGGGGTGCCGGTATCGATGCTCGGCACCGGGGCGCTGATGTTCGCGGGTGATCAGACCCTCAACATGCTTTCG
>CAJAYZ010000482.1 GCA_903949225.1 uncultured Planctomycetaceae bacterium | reverse complement strand
AGGCCTTCCCATGCACGAGATCATTCCTACCGGTGATGCGACCGGAATCCTTCCCACTGGCGCCGCGACGAAGCCGATCACCGTGATCGGCACGCCGGCGATCCGCGCCTCGTTTGACGCCATCTGCCTTCAGCAGTCGGTCAATTCCCGCCTTGCCCCCGGCGTCACTGACCTCGTCCTCAACCCCGACGGCCACTGCGGCTACGGGGCTCCGGTCGGCTGCGTCCTCGTCTCGCCGACGCACGTCTATCCCGGGCCTGTCGGGGTCGACATCAAGTGCTCGATGAGCCTGCTCCAGTTCGATCTTCCGGAGGAGGCGATCGCCGACAAGACCGTCCGCAGGGCCTTGATCACGGCCGTTTGTGACCGGATACCCACCGGCGCCGGGCGCGGGCAGCGGCATGTGAAGAAGGGGCGTGAGGTGTCGACCGACAGCGGCCGGAGGCTCCTCGTCGAAGGGGCCTCCGAGGAAGTCTGCACCGACCTCGGCATCCCGCCGGAGTGGGCGTCGCGCTGCGAGGATGCCCGCCACGATGGCCACGATGGCACGAGCGGCGCCCTTGGTGCCCGCCTCGAGCGTCATCTCGATCGGGGGAGCATCAACAACTTCCATGCGAAGATCGCCCAGCTCGGCTCCTACGGCGGCGGCAATCACTTCGGCGAGTGTGAGGTGGTCCACGTGGCCGATGACGACCGCGCACGGCGCGCGGCCGATGTCTTCGGGCTCCGGGACGGTCAGGTGGCGTTCCTCTCCCACTGCGGATCGCGCGGGCTGGGGCATACGCTTGCCACGGGGCAGTTTCGCGACCTCCAGGAGCGCTTCGCGCGCTGGGACATCCCGCTTCCCGGGGGCGACAAGGAGCTCGTCTACGCGCCGCTGGGAACGCCCGAGGCCGACGCATATCTCGACGACATGGCGCTCGGCGCGAACTTCGCCACACTCAACCACCTCCTCATCAACGCCCTCGTCCTCGAGGCCTTCCGCGAGGTGATTCCCGGCATCGAGGGGCAGCTCGTGTATTTCATCAGCCACAACATCGCCCGCCGCGAGGTCGTCGCCGGTCAGCCGGCATGGGTCCACCGCAAGGGGGCGACGCGTGCCTTCCCGGCCGGTCATCACGCCCTTGCCGGCACCCGGTACGCCGACATCGGCCATCCGATCCTCCTGCCGGGAAATCCGCAGGCCGGGTCGTGCGTCATGGTGGCCGATCCCGGGGCCGCGGCGTCGTGCCACAGCGTCAACCACGGCGCCGGCCGGGCCCTGGGGCGGAAGGCAGCGATCCGTTCGCTCGATCAGGCTGCCGTTGACCAGTCGTTTGCCGAGCACGACATCCTCAGCAACTGCCGACAGTATCCGCGTGACGAGGCGCCGGCGGCCTACAAGGATTTCGACGAGGTGCTCAAGAGCGTGAAGCTAGCCGGATTGGCAAGCGAAGTGGCCCGGCTGCGTGCCCGGTTTGTCATCAAGGACGGAGACAAAGCCGATGACTGACGATGAGGCTCTCGAAGCCGGGGCGACGATTCATGTCGACGGTGCGCAGGGGGAAGGGGGCGGTCAGATCCTCCGCTCGTCGCTGGCGCTCGCGATGGTCACCGGCCGGCCGGTGATCATCGAGCGGATCCGGGCCGGGCGCGACAAGCCCGGGCTGATGCGCGCCCACCTCACGGCCGTCGAGGCGGCGGTGGCGATCAGTGGTGCGAAGGTCGAAGGGGCCACGATCGGCTCCGAGCGGATCGCCTTCACCCCGGGGGCGATCCGGGCAGGATCGCACGCCTTCAGCATCGGCACCGCCGGCAGCGGCACGCTCGTGCTCCAGACGATCCTCCCGGCGCTCCTCGTGGCACCGGGGCCGTCGACCGTGACAATCGAGGGGGGCACCCACAACCCCTGGGCGCCGACGTTCGACTTCCTCGACCGGGTCTACCTGCCGCTCGTGCGGAGGATGGGGCCGGTCGTCACCGCCACGCTCGAGCGCCACGGATTTTTTCCCGCCGGCGGCGGGCGATTTTCTGTCAGCGTGGAGCCCAGGGGCGGCCTTGCCGGCATCGATCTGCTCGAGCGCGGCGACGTGATTGCGCGGCGGGTGCGGGCGCTGGTCAGCAACCTGCCGGAGCGGATCGGCGAGCGGGAGGTCCGCCGCGTCCTCGAACGACTTTCCTGGGATCGGGCCTGCGGCCAGACCGACGCCGTCGACGCGCACGGGCCGGGGAACGTCGTCGAGGTGGAGATCGAAGCTTCCGGGCTCACGGAGCGATTCACGGCTTTTGGCCGCACCGGGACGAGCGCCGAGCGCGTCGCCGACGAACTGGTCGGGGAGGTTCGCGACTATCTCGCCCTCGGAACGCCGGTCGGGTGTTACCTCGCCGATCAGATCCTTCTCCCGCTGGGAATCTCCGCGTGGCAGCCGAAAGGCTCCGGGAAGGCCCGGGGAGGGGCTTTTCGCACCGGGCCCCTCTCGCGGCATGCCACAACCCACATCGAAATCCTGCGGCAGTTCCT
>CAJAYZ010000481.1 GCA_903949225.1 uncultured Planctomycetaceae bacterium | reverse complement strand
CCCACTTCTGGATCCGGTGGTTGCCGCTGTCGGCGACGTAGATATCGCCTGCCGTATCGACGGCGATCCCCTGTGCCGCCGAGAGACCGGTGAACCCGCTGACCATCGAGACGACCGCTGTCGAAGCCGTCCACTTCCTCACGGTGCCTGAGCCCGCATCGACGGCGTAGAGATTGCCTGAGGTGTCGGTGGCGAGGCCCTTGGGAGCGGTGCCGGTGAACAGCGTGGAGACAGCGCCAGTGGCGGCGGCCCAACGCTTCACGGCCGTGCCGTCGGAGAAGAAGACGTTGCCGGAGGGGTCGACGGCCACGCCGGTCGGATCGGTGGTCGTAGTCACGATCGTGGAGAGAGCGCCGGTGATGGCGTTCCACTGCTTGATCGCCGGTGACTGGGCCGAGGTGATCGCCACGCTATCGATGAAGGCGGTCTGGTCGGTGGTGGCCAGGCCCCGCAGCTCGACCGTGTGGGGTCCCTTGGGCACCGTGAACGCCGGCGTGGTGAGCGTGGTGTAGTTTTGGTTGAGGGGACGGAGCGTGCCGCGGGAAACCCCGTTGACAAACACGTCGATCGACTGGGTGTTCGCTGCTGACACAAGGCGCTGGGCTGCCGAGAGGGAGAGCGTGTAGCTCCCCGCTTCGAGCGTGAGCGACTGGCTGATCCGGCCCGTGCCCTGGAGGAAGGCGACTTGCGAGCCGGCCGGGGCGTTCGGATTCTTCGAGGTCAGCGACGTGGCGTTGCCGGTGAGCCCAGATCCGTTGGTGCCTGTCTGGGCGGTGAACGTCCAGGGCGAGCCGGTCGGGGCAACTTGGAACGACGCCACGCCGGTGGAAGTCCTCACGGCCGGGCTCTCGAAGGAACTGTCGGCGACGACGACCGGCAGCGTGTTGCGGTCGGCAATCAAGACGTTGCCCGAGCGATCGACCGCCAGCCCCAAGGCGCCATTGAGCCCGGAGGAGACGAGCGTGCGGACCGAGCCTGTCCAGTCGAGCTCCTTGAGGGCATTGGTGGCCGGATCAAAGAAGAAGACATTCCCACGGCCGTCGCTGGCGATCGGGCCGGCGAGGGCCCCTGCGGCCTTGCCGATCGTGGCGAGTGTCGTCTTGCCGGCGTCGGAGTAGCCCGGATCAGCGACCGTCGCGGCTCCCTGTCCGGTCGGTGCGAAGCGGCCGATCGAGGTGTAGGGGGCGGCAATCACCGACGTGCCGTCGGACTTGGTCGTGCTGACCAGCGAATCGGGGCCGGCGCCTGTCTTGCCGTAGTTGCCGACGATCGCAAACCAGTTGCCGGCCGTCGCGGTGCTCGTCGGCGCCAGCGCCACATCGCCACGCACCTGGAGGAGGACGGGGCCGAGGGCCGCGAGCGTAGCGCCCGCCGGAAGCGAGAGGCTGCCAGCGGGAACGGTGAGGCGGACGCCGCCGAAGGTCGTGGCCGTCGAGACGGTGAGATTGCCGCTCGATTCTGTTAGCTGGATTCCAGTGCCGGCCGTGGCCGAGAGCGCCGAGCCTGCCGCAATATCGACGACGAGGTCTTGTTCCCGCAGGCCGATGCTGCCGGCGGCGGCGAGGAGGAACAGATTGCCCGAGGCGATGACGCTCGAGGGGGTGCCAGGGCTGTTGAGAATCGAGCCGGAGGCAGCGGTGAGGCGGACGTCGTCGGGCGACGCGATCGCCGCCACGAGCATGTCGCCCGAGTCTTGCTGGAGGGCGATGGTGCCTGTGGCACTGGCCCGGGTCGCCCCGCTCACCCGCTGCCGCAGGGCTCCGACGTAGGCCCCATTGGAAGCGACCGCGGCGATCATTCCCCCTTGAGCCTGGAGATCGCTTTCGCGGGCGAGGATGTTGGTCTGGTCGAGGCCCCGCCAAATCCCGCCGGCCGACGTCACGGCCACCTTGCCTTGGAGTGCTGTCAGCACGCCGAGATTGGCGTCGGTGAGCGTGGCGAGGTTGACGGAGCCGGTTGTGGAGCTGATCGCCGTAGCCATGAACGGGCCGCTGTCGGTCGAGCCGGAGATGTTGAGATCGCCCCCGGCTGTGGCCGAGAACGTGCCGCCGGTGGCAAGCGCGACGTTGACCGGCGACGTAGGCTGGCCGATGACGCCTGCCGACGAGAGTGTCAGGGCCGTTCCGCTGATCGTCCCGGTGGTGTCACCGGCGACAACAAGCGATCCGGTCGTCCCCACCCGCGCGTTCCCGCCGGCATTGATTTGGCCGAAGACGAGATCGCCAATCGCGGCAAGGTTTACATCCGCCGCGGCTGCCGCCGAAAGGAGCGTGCCAGTGACTTGAATCGGCAGGAGCGCGGAGCTAACGCCGATGTTTCCGCTCCCGGCGAGGAGCGAAAGATTGCTGGCACTCGTGACGCGCGATGAGCCGCTGGCTGCCAGGATCGAGCGGGGGGCGGTGAGGTCGACTTCGCCAGCGCTTGAGGAGATCTGACCGACCGAGAGATCGGCCGCCACGCTCTGCAGGTAGATGCTGCCGAGGGTGCGGATCGAGACGGCGCCGACCGCGTCGGTGAACAGGGGCATCGTCTGCCGGAGGGAAAGATGGCTGAGCGTCACGCCGGCCGGGATCAGCGGCGTCATGCCGTCGAAGCGGATCGTGACGAACGTGTTGCTGAAGGTGAGCGTGCGACTGGCAAGTGCCGCCGTCGTCGGCGTCGACAGGGTCACCGTCGTGCCGCTGATCGCTTGGATCGTCGTCAACGGGGCGATCCCCGTTCCGGTCACCGCCATGCCGACCACGAGCCCGGTGGCCGAGGCAACGGTGACGGAGGTCGAGCCGGACGCGGCCGTGGCAGTCGTCGTGCGGACGCCCGTGGGCGTCTGCCTGGCCCCGAAGACGACGATGTCGCCCGGGGCATTGGCCGTGATCAAGGCCGCCTTTTGATCATTATTG
>CAJAYZ010000480.1 GCA_903949225.1 uncultured Planctomycetaceae bacterium | reverse complement strand
GTATTACCGGCAGGGAGGGCTCGATCCCGACAAGGCCTTTGAGGTTCCCGAGCCGGTTGCCAAGGCGTCTGAAGGGGCCGAGGGGGATGCCGCCGCCCGGGCCCGCCGCCGTCCACGTCTGGGCGACCGCCCACGCGTCAAGCCGCCGATCCAGGATGTCCTCCGCCGTGGCGACGAGGTCCTCGTGCAGGTGATCAAGGAGGGCTTCGGCACGAAGGGGCCGACCCTCTCCACCTACATCTCGATTCCCGGTCGCTACCTCGTCCTCATGCCGCCGCTGGGGCGGGTAGGGATCTCGAAGAAGATTGACGACGAGCACGACCGTCGCGTCCTCCGCGACATCATGCTCGACCTGAAGCCGCCCAAGGGGGTGGGCTTCGTCGTCCGCACTGCCGGCACCGAGCGCACGAAAGGGGAGATGGCCCGCGACATGGCCTACCTCCTCCGCCTCTGGAAGTCGATTGTCCGTCGGATGCGGAAGTATTCCGCGCCGATCGACATCTACCAAGAGAGCGACATGATCATCCGCACCATCCGTGACATGTTCACGGAGGACGTGGGGCGGATCCTCATCGACGAGCCGGCGGCCTACGAGCGGGCCCGCGAGTTCCTCGAGATGGTGATGCCGAAGTATGCCCCGCGCCTCCAACTCTACGAAGGCAAGGAGCCGCTCTTCCACCGCTACGGGCTGGAGGAGGAGATCGGCCGCATCCATCAGCGCAAGGTGCCGCTCAAGGGGGGCGGGTCGATCGTCATCGACCAGACCGAAGCCCTCGTGGCGATCGACGTCAACTCTGGGAGCTTCCGCACCGAGAAGAGCGCCGAGGAAAATGCCTACCAGATGAACCTCATCGCCGCCCGGGAGATCGCCCGCCAACTGCGGCTGCGGGATCTTGGCGGCGTGATCGTCAACGACTTCATCGACATGCGGAAGGAGAAATACCGCCGCGGGGTTGAGAAGGCCCTCCATGACGCCATGAAGCGAGATCGGGCGCGGACGAAGATCCTCCGCACGAGCCCCTTCGGGCTCATCGAGATGACCCGGCAGCGGATCAGGCCGTCGCTGCGGAAGAGCATCTTCCGCGACTGCCCCACCTGCACCGGTACCGGGATGGTGAAGACGCCCGAGAGCATGGCGATCGAGGTGATGCGCGTGCTGCAGCTGTCGGCCGCCCGCACCGACATCGCCCGGCTCAACGTCACCGTCCACGACGAGGTGGCGACCTGGATCAACAACCGCAAGCGGCGCGAGATGGCTCAGTTCGAGGACTCGGTCCACATCCAGCTCCATGTCGTCGGCCGCGAGAGCGTCTCGCCGGAACACCTCGTCTGGGAAGCGACCGACACCACCGGTCGGACGGTCCGGTTCCCCTGACAAACGCCCTCCATTCCCACCCGGTTTGGCCCCGTTTTTGGGCCAAACCGGGGGGATTTAGGCCCCTCTCGACCTCTGCCCCTGTCGTCGCTACCCTAAAAGGCTCGATTCGTTCCCTTTCCCCTCCAGACCCGTGAGTTTCATCATGGCCAAGTCCGTCACCTCCGCCGCTCCCGCTTCCGCCGCCACCCTGGCCGGCTCGGGAGAGCACTATGCGATCGTGGTGGACGGCGGCCGGCAGTACCGCGTGGCCGAAGGGCAGGAGTTCGAGATCGACTTTCGTCATCTCGCTCCCGGGAGTGAACTGGTGTTCGAGAGGGTTCTCGCCATCAGCAAGGATGGGAAGCTGACCATCGGCAAGCCGGTGGTGAAGGGGGCGACTGTGAAGGCCTCCGTGATCGGTC
>CAJAYZ010000479.1 GCA_903949225.1 uncultured Planctomycetaceae bacterium | reverse complement strand
GGCATGGGCGGCGGCATGGGCGGTGGCATGATGGGTGGTTTGGGTGGTGGGATGGGCGGCGGCATGGGTGGCATGGGCGGTGGCATGGGCGGAGGCGCTTTCCAGGTCTCCGATCCAGCAACAGGCACCGGCGAACGCGTCGGGCTCCGGGACAAGCCGGGGACGAAGGCCCAACTGCCGAAGAAGTCGACAGCCGACGCCGCGACGACTGATCAGCCGACGCCGGCCGACGAGGCCACGGCGCCGGCAGCCCGCTCCGAGGTCGCCGCCGGGAATGACCTGGGACTCCCCGAGGAGGTGCTCGGGGCCCGCGATCTCCGCGCTGCTGTGAAGGCCTTCCTCCTCCCGGCCGGCAGGCCGTCGGCGGAGAAGGACCAGACCGATGAAGGCAGTGTCCCCTCCGCCGAGTCTGTCGCCGCCAGGGCCAGCGCCGGCAAGCTGGCCCGGCTGCGGATCTCGGCCGTTGAGCTCGGCAATGCCGGGCGATTCGACCGGGCTGCCGAATTGATCTCCGCAGCCGTGAACTGCGGCCAGTCGGAGCCATGGATGTACGAGGCACTCGCCGTCGCCATGGAAGCGGCTGGCAAGCCGAAGACGGAAGTCGAGCGGGCCCTCATGTCGAGCGCCGATTTCGCCACGTCGCCCACCGATCTCCTCTCCCTCGCGCAGTGCTTGGCCCGCTTCGGCTCCTCGCGGCAGGCGATCCGCCTCTGCCGTCAGGTGGCGACGATCGAGCCTTCAAACCGCGAGGCGTTCGCTCTGGCGATGACGTTCGCCTCCAAGGAAAACGACGTCGCCGCGCTCAAGTGGGCGTGTGCGGGGGTGCTTGCCAACGAATGGCCGGCAGGCCAGCAGGAGGTGGCGACCCGAGCCGCGCGGCTGGCGAAGGCCTCGATCGCCGGCCTCGAGAAGCAGGGGAAGATGGAAGAGGCCGAGGCGTTCCGCAGTGCGGTCGACGAAGCCCTCGTCCGTGACGTCGAGATTGAGTTTTCCTGGAACGGCGATGCCGACATCGACATGGTTGTCGAGGAGCCTTCCGGCACGGTCTGCTCCCTGGCATCCCCGCGGACAACGTCCGGTGGAACACTCCTGGCCGACACCGACGTTCCTGCCGATCCGACGAACGCCACCCAGCGGGAACGCTACATCGCCAGCGAGGCCTTCCCCGGCACCTACCGCGTCCTCATCCACAAAGCCTTCGGCAAGGTGACGGCTGACACGGTGACCGTGCAACTGACGCTCCACCGGGGCACCGATCGGGAGCAGAAGATCCGACGGCAGGTGCCGATCGGCGCGGAAGACACGATGTTTGCGATCGATCTCCCCGAGGGGCGTCGTCGCCAGCCGTTGTTCGAGGCGCAGGTCTCTCAGGATGTCGCGTTCCAGCAGAATGTTGGAAAGGCGATTCTCGCCCAGCAGCTCAAGGGGATGAGCGATTCCACAGCGGCTGACTCCTTGGCCCAGAGCCGTGGTGCCTCGGGCAATCCGACGACTTCCTTCCCGCAGTTCCCCTTCACCCGCGGGGGAGCCACCGGCTATCAGCCGGTGATCAGCAACCTCCAGGATGGGGCGAATCTGACGGCCACTGCGGTCGTCTCCGCTGACCGTCGCTACGTCCGTGTCCAGGCCCAGCCGTTCTTCAGCGGCATCGGTGCCGTCTACACTTTCAACTTCTCCGGCGGCGGTGCCCGTGGTACCGGCGGTGGCGGTGGCATGGGTGGCGGTGGCGGTGGCATGGGTGGCGGCGGCGGCATGGGTGGCGGTGGCATGGGCGGCATGGGTGGCGGCGGAATGGGTGGCGGCGGCATGGGTGGTGGTGGGATGGGCGGCGGCGGCATGGGCATGGGTGGGGGTGGCATGGGTGGCGGCGGCATGGGTGGCGGTGGCTTCTGCTGGGTCGCCCGTGAGGTCTACGGCAACGACAACCCACGCTGGCTGCTGTTCCGTGCCTGGCTCAAGACCGAGGCCCCGAATTGGCTCCATGATCTCTATGCCAGCCGAGGCGAAGCGTTCGCAGCCTGGATCAAGGACAAGCCCGCGGCCAAGGTGGTGGTGCGTGCCCTGATGGACACGGCAATCGCCGGCAGCGAGGCCGATACGTCCCGCTGACGTTCGTACCCATGCCCACCTACGGAGTAATCCTCGCCGCGGCTGGCCAGAGCAGCCGCTTTCAGGACGCACACTACAAAAAGCCCTTCGCGCCGCTGGCCGGCCGGGCCGTTTGGCTCCACTCCGCCGAGAAGTTCCTCGAGCGGAGCGATGTCAAGCAGGTGGTGATCGTTGTGTCGCCGGAAGAACGCCAGGCGTTCCTCGAGAAGTTCGGCGCCAACCTCGCTTTCATGGGGATCACGCTCGCCGAAGGGGGCGCCCAGCGCGGCGAATCGGTGCGGAAGGGGCTCGAGAAACTCGATCCTGCGATCGACACCGTAGCGATCCATGACGCGGCCAGGCCGTGCATCGCGGCCCCGTGGATCGACGCCGTTTTCTCCGCCGGCGCCCGCACCGGGGCGGCGATCCTCGCGATCCCGGTGGTAGGGACACTCAAGCGGGTGGGCCCGGACGGCACGATCCTGGAGACGGTCGATCGCACCGGCCTGTGGGAGGCCCAGACGCCGCAGGTCTTCTCCAGACAGGTGCTCGAGAAAGCCTTCGCCGCAAACCCCGGCAACCAATCGACCGATGAGGCACAACTCGTTGAATCGGTGGGGCAGAAGGTGACCGTCGTTCGCGGGTCGCCGGTCAATCTCAAGATCACGTCGCGCGAGGACCTCCATCTCGCCGAGCAGGCGCTCAAGGCGATGCCGAAGCCGAAGCTCTCCGGGCCCAATCACCCCTTCGCCGACGACGGGATGTGGCGTTAGCAGGCCCTCGAGGAGCCCTCACGATGGACACCGATCTGCTCTCCGATTTCGAGGCCCGCGGCCTCGTCCACCAGTCGACTGATGCCGCCGGCCTGCGGGCCTGGCTGGCGACCCCGGGCCGCCGGGTCTACGCCGGGTTTGACCCCACCGCCGACAGCCTCCACGTCGGGCATCTCGTGGCGCTGGTCCTCCTCCGTCGCGTGGCCGCTGCCGGGCATGAACCAGTGGCGCTCGTCGGCGGCGCGACCGGGATGATCGGTGACCCGAGCGGACGGAGCGAGGAACGCAACCTCCTCTCCCCGGCAGAACTGGCCGCCAACGTCGCTGGCGTGGAGCGGCAGATCCGCGGGGTCCTCGAATCGGCCGGGCAGCGGGTGCATGTCGTCAACAACGGCGATTGGATGCGCGGCGTCGGCTACCTCGAATTCCTCCGCGACGTCGGCAAGCACGTGCCGCTGTCACAGATGATCGCCAAGGATTCGGTGAAGAGCAGGCTCGAGCGCGATGGCGGGCTGTCCTACACCGAGTTCAGCTACATGCTCCTCCAGGCCTGGGATTTCGTTCACCTCTCCGACGCCCTCGACTGCCGGCTGCAGATCGGCGGCAGCGACCAGTGGGGGAACATCACCGCGGGGATCGACCTGGGACGCCGGCTGCGGTCGCGCGAGCTCCATGGCATCACCTGCCCGCTGCTGACGAAGTCCGACGGCACGAAGATGGGGAAGACCGCCTCCGGGGCGATCTGGCTCGACCCGAAAAGAACCAGCCCCTACCGCTTCTACCAATACTGGATCAACCTCGACGACGACGACGCCGGCCGTTGCCTGCGACGGCTCACCGAGGCTTCTCCCCAGGAATGGGTCAGTCTCGACGAGGCGCGAACCGCCAATCCGGCCGCCCGCGAGACCCAGAAACGGCTCGCCGAGGAACTCACCCGGCTGGTCCACGGCGAGAGCGGCCTGACGGCAGCGCAGGCCGCGACGGCGATCTTTTTCGGAGCCGAGATCGACGGCCTCGACGACGCCCAGCTCGCCGAAATCTTCGCCGATGTGCCGAGTTGCGAGTTCCCTCGGTCGTCCCTCGATGGCGAGGGGCTGACGCTGATCGATGCGCTCGTGCGGACAAACCTGGCGGCCACGAACTCGAAGGCCCGGCAGACGATCCAACAGGGGGGAGCCTACGTCAACAACCGCCGGATGTCAGACGTCAGCCACCGGCTCTCCCCGGCCGATCTCGCCGGCGGCAGCACCCTCGTGCTCCGCTCCGGAAAGAAGTCGTACGCTGTCGTCCGCTTCACGCCCGGCGCCTGATCGACGGCAGCCCCCCAGCCTCCCTTGACGCGGTGCAGCCGGCCGGCCTATTCCTCCCTGGCCATTCCCGGCCGGAGGAATTCCCCATGCGCCATCTGCTCCTCGCCGCCTCCGTGGCCGGCATGCTCTCGGCCCCCGCGATCGAGATCCACGCCCGGGCCGACGACGTTGCCCCGGCCAACGAAGATGGCAAGACCGCTGTCACGCTCGAAAGCCGGCTTACGACAGGCCTCAAAGCCCGGCGGCCGGAGGATGTCGAGTTCGTCGAGCGGGTCGCAGAGATGGTCCGGACGGGGCAGCTTCCGGCGAAGGTCGTCGACACGACCTTCCTGTGGGCGATCCGGCGCCGCCAGTCGTATCCCTTCCCGGCGTTCCAAAAGGCGCTGAGAATCCAGGCCGACCGCCTCGGCATCGAGATCGACTGAAACCTTGTTCACACCTCTGGCTGCGTCAGATCGAGCGCTTCGAAGATCCGCCGGTCGGCGAGTGACGTGGCGATGAACGCCGCGCCATCGAACTCATGACGGTGGCTGTGCCCCCCCGGCACGGCCACGGCGACCGCCCCGGCAGCTACCGCAGCCTTGCAGCCGTTGTGCGAGTCCTCGAGGACGAGCATCTGACTCGGAATCACCCCCAGGCGTCCGGCTGCGGCGAGATAGATCTCCGGGTGTGGCTTCCCCTCGCGGACATCGTTGCAGGTGAGCACGAATCCCATCCGGTCGAGGAAACCGACGCGGCCGAGGACATCGTGGGCGAAGTCGGGGCCGCTGCTCGTGGCGACGCCGAAAGGAATCCGCGCCGCCGCCAGCGAGTCGAGGAGCGCGACCGCACCGGGCATCGGTGCCAAACGGGCACCGAGATAGGAGGTGAAGATCTCCTTCGTCTCGGTGGCAAGCGCCTCGACGGTGTCATTGAGACTGTGCCAGTCGATCATGATCCGCAGCGACACCTGCTGTGGCCGCCCCATCATCCGATCGAGCAACTCGGGCTCGAACGGCTTGCCACGACGGCGGAGGAGTTCGGTGCCGACGTCCTGATAGAGCTCCTCGGTGTTCACCAGAAGCCCATCGAGATCGAACGTCACCCCTCGGGGGGACGGGATCGGGATGACGAGGCCGGGGGGCAAAGCAGAAGGGATGGTGTGGCTCATGGTGGGGTGTCAGCGGGGGGATCGAGACGGTGGACAGCATAGCCGCCGGCGACGTGAAGTGGTGCGCCGGGCAGTGGGAAAGGCTCGAGGGGGTTCACCGGCACGATGATGTGATCGGCGCCATACTTCCGGGCCGCGGACAGGAGCCGATCGGGTCCGAGCGCCGCCGTGCTCGTGACGAGCGACTTGAGCGAGCCGTCGGCGGAGAAGCAGGCGACGATCCGCTCCCGCCAAGCGAGGATCGATCGTGCGTCCTGCGGGATGTCCTTCCAGGTCACCACCTCCCGGCGACCCGTGTACCAGTGAAAACTGGTGGCGCCACGGGGAGTGAGGAAGCAGGCGTCGGCGGGGGTGTGATCCCGCACCCAAGCACACACCTCCCGCCAGGCCCCTGCCTGCACTTTCTGATCGGCCCGGGCCACGAGCCCCGCCCGCCCCGGCAGGGGCCAATGGCGGCTCTCGAAGGCGAGATCGACCGCGAGCATCCCGAAGACGGCGATCCAACCGAGCCGGCGACGCACCGGCCCCCCGAGCCCCTCCTGGAGCGCGGCGGTGGCCAAGAGCGCCAGGGCCAACGGCACGATGCCATCGGCGAGCCGAAACCAGTAATAGCGGAGCAGCGCATGGGCCATCGAAGGCCACGCCAACTCCAAAAGCGAGACGGCACACCCGGCGAGTGAGACCCCGAGGGATGCGGTCGTGAAGACAGCCAATCTCGAGCGCGCCGGCGATTTCTCCGCGAGCGGCAGGAGGAGCCACCAGAGGAGGACCGCGAGGCAATGGCGGGCCACGAGGCCCTCGGCGAAGGTGCGGACGAGGAGATGGTGGGGAAGTCGCTCGACGACATACGTGAACGTCGCGCGAGTCTGTTCGGCGCTGTCGGTGCCCGCCGAGAGCCCGAGGGCAGGGACGACCCCCAGAGCCGCCAGCCCCACGCCAGCCGCGAGGGCCATCCCGGTGGCGATCGTGGCGTTACGGCGCCCGGGCCAACGCCGCTGGAAAAAGATGTCTGTCGCCGCAGCGGGAACCAACGCCACCATCGCCCAACCGCCCACGAGCGGGTGGAGCGCGGTGGCTGCCCCGAGCCAGGCCCAGGCAATGGCCGGCCGCCCCCGGACAAACCAGCCGACGCCGACAAGCACGAGTGCCCAGGCAAAAACTTTCGATTCGCAGCCACCAATCACCCACTCGCCCGCCGCAGGGGTGTGCCGGGCGGCCAGCGAAAACAGGGCTGCTGCCACGATTCTCGAGCCGCCAGTCGGGAGAATCGCTGAGGCGAGAAATGAAAACCCGGCGGCCAGGCTTCCCCACCCGAGCCAACGGCCGATCCACGCGGCCTGATCGAGCGGGAGCGAAGCGGCCAGCGGGCCGAGGAGCCGATAGAACACACCGTGGGCTTCCGGCGACTCGAGGAAGAAGTCCCCGGCGCCCCACGAAGGATCCCAAGAATGCCGAGCGCGGGCGAGATAGTGGGCTTCGTTGGTGTCGGGAGTCGGCCAAGCGCCGGCCGCCGCAAAGATCGCGGTCATGGCCACGATCTCGAGGCTCAGACGCGCGGCGAGCCAGGGAGCCGACGGCCGTGCGACGGCGGTGGCGGAGGCGACGCTTTCCTCAGGCATGACTCGGTCCTATAACCGGCGCCCGCGGGGAGTCCGCTCCACCATCAGGTCCGTCAGGCAGGCCCCGTCAGGATACCCAGTCTCCATGGATCACTCCTCTCCTCCCTCAGGCGGCGCTGCCGGCCTCTCCCAGGCGACGATTCTTCGCCGGCTCATCAGTGAGCAAACTATCGCCATCCCTGGGGCGCCGATGGCGCTGGTGGCCAAGCTGATCGAGCGGGAGGGTTTCCAGGCGATGTACCTCTCCGGCGCGGTCCTCTCGGCCGGCGTCCACGCCGTCCCCGACATCGGCCTGATCGAACTCGACCAACTCGCTGCCCACACCCGGATCCTCTCGGCGGCGGCCGACCTTCCTCTCGTCGTCGATGCCGACACCGGCTTCGGTGGCCCTCAGGAGGTCGAAGAGTGCGTCCGCGTCCTCGAGGCGGCGGGAGCGGCGGCGATCCAACTGGAGGATCAGAAGGGGGCCGCCAGCGGGACGGGGGGCACGAAGCGCTGCGGTCATTTGGCCGGCAAGCAGGTCGTGTCGGTGAGCGAGATGGTGGAGAAGGTGGCCGCAGCCCGGGCCGGGTGCCGCAATCCCGACACCGTGATCATCGCCCGCAGCGACGCCCGCGGGGTGGCTGGCCTCGATGACGCCCTGGCGCGTCTCCACGCCTACCGGGACGCGGGCGCCGATTGGCTCTTTCCCGAGGCACCGCGGGATCGGGAGGAGTTTGCCCGGATCGGCCGGGAGTTTGCCGACGAGGCGCCGCTCCTGGCAAACATGACCGAGTTCGGGGTCGGCCCGTTGTTGACCGTCGACGAGCTCTCCGACCTTGGCTACGCGGCGGTCCTCTTCCCTGTCACCCTGATGCGCGTGGCGATGCAGGCCATGCACGCGGCGCTGGCTGTGATCGGCGACGAGGGGACGCAGGAGAGCCTCCTCGACCTCATGCAGACCCGTGAGGAGCTCTACGAACTCCTCGATTACGACCCCGCCGATCCGCAGGTCTGGCTCGCCGCGCACTCGAACTGGCTCGCCGCGCACTCGAACCGGCTCGCCGCGCACTCGAACCGGCTCGCCACGCACTCGAACCGGCTCGACCGGCAGCCCCGCACCGCCCCCCGAGGAGACGCCTGATGTCGGCCCCCGCCCCCAAATCCACCTCCGGCACAGACGACTTCGCCCGCGGGCTCGCCGGCGTTGTTGCCGGCAAGACGGCCATCTGTTCCCTCGACGGCGACCTCCGCTACCGCGGCTATTCGATCGCCCCCCTGGCGGAGGCTGGCGACTTCGAGGATGTCGCCCACCTCCTCCTCCATGGCAACCTGCCGACCGCAGCGGAGCACGCCGCGTTCTCTCGTCGGGTGCACGAGGCTGCCGCTTCGATCGACCCAACGGTCATCGAAACGCTGCGGGTGTTGGCCGCCCGTACCCCCAACGCCTCACCGATGGACGCCCTCCGGACGGGCGTCAGCATCCTCGGGCAGATCGAGCTCGACCAGCAGCCCGGGCCGCACGCGGCCTTGGTGTCGCAGGCGGAGCGGCTCCTTGGCCAGGTGCCGGCGATCCTCGCCGCCTGGCTCGATCTTTCCGCTGGCCGGCCCGTCGCCCCCTGGCCGGAAGGATCGATCGCCGCCGCGCTTCTCGAGCGGCTCACCGGCCGTAAGCCGAGTGCCGCGGAGGCCTCGATCTTCGGCACGACCCTCGTCCTCTACGCCGAGCACGAGTTCAACGCCTCGACGTTCGCCGCGCGGACGGTGGTCTCCACCGGCTCCGACATGCATTCGGGGATCGTGGCGGCGATCGGGGCGCTGAAGGGCCCGCTTCACGGCGGGGCCAACGAACAGGTGCTAGAAGCCCTGGCCGAGATCGGCTCCCTCGACCGAGTCATTCCCTGGCTCGAAGAACGTTTCGCTGCCAAGAAGGTGGTGATGGGATTCGGCCATCGCGTCTACAAGGATGGCGATGTGCGGGCGAAGATCCTCGGCGGCATGTGCCGCCGGCTCGCCGACGACGGCGAAGGGCTGGCGCTCGAGCGCCTTGCCGACGCGGTAGAGCAGATGATGCTCGAGCGCAAGAATCTCCGCCCCAACCTCGATTGGCCCGCCGCCCGCGTCTACCACGCCCTCGGGCTACCGGTGCGGGTCTTCACGCCGGTCTTCGTTGTCGCACGGATGAGCGGATGGACGGCGCACGTCATCGAGCAAGTCGGCGACAACCGGATCATCCGTCCGCTGTCGATCTACGCTGGCCCTGCCCCCCGCGACTGGGTCGCGCGCTCCACCCGCTAACGCCGCTGCTCCCGCCGAAACAGCCGCGGCCGCCGCGGTGGGAATCCCACCGTGGCGGCCGCCTGCGTTTTCATAGCTCTGGTCGGTCGCCCGCGTCCGGTCGGTCCCCTGTTCTTCGCCCAACGGCGAGCGTCAGGGAAGGACCGCGGTCGGGGCCACCACGGCGGAGGTTTGGGCTGCCGTTGGCTGGGTCGCCGCGGGCTCACCGGCGTCGGCAGCCTGCCCTTCGACGGTCGCCTGAACCGTCACCACAGGCACCGCACCGGCACCGAGATCGGTGGAGATCTGAATCTGCCGCTCGATCTTCCCGGTGGCCTCACCGGCCTGGAACGTCACCGGAAGGATGTGGACTGGAGCGGGCGTCTCCTTCACCGGGCAGGTGATGCAGCCGTCGGGGCCGCACTCCACACCGGTCACCTTGAAGGGGCGATTGGCACGGACGACGACGTTCTTCGTGACCGAGCCACCGGGCTGCACGCTTCCGAGGGCCAGCAGTTGCGGGCTGACCGTCACCTCGGCGACGACGCGCCCTTCGACATCCATCGGGATCTGTGGGGCACGGGCGTCGTTGGTGACCAGAAGCAGTTGCCCCTTGACGTACCCGGCCGGCGCCTCGGATTTAAGGCTCAAGGTGAGGTCGTAGGCCGACTGCGACGAGGTGTGGAGCGGCGGGGAG
>CAJAYZ010000478.1 GCA_903949225.1 uncultured Planctomycetaceae bacterium | reverse complement strand
GAGTTCCTCTTCGAAGTCGTGGCCCGCACCCGCACCTTCGCCGGCGTGGCGACGGCTCCGATCGCCCCCGCAGCCTCTGTCCCAGCACAGTCAATCCAGCCACAGTCGAATCAGGTCGGCACGGAGCGAGCGGTGCCAGTGACGGCCCGTCAGCAGCAGACCGCGCAGCACCAGCAGTGATGTTTCTCGGCCATGGCCCGCCGGCCCCGCGGCCCTGACGCCATCCGTCCCACACCGATCCCGCCCTGCCGCTAACCCTCGACGCCTTCACCTTTTTCCCGTGTATCCGGAGACCCCATCATGGCAATCGTCACCATCCCCGCCGCGGACCGTCGGATCACCGGCTTCGACGACGTGAAGACCTTCCTCGCCGGCTTTCACATCGACCACGAGATCTGGCCCCTCGAAGACCGGGTCGATCCGGGGGCGCCGGCCGAGGCAATCCTCGCCGCCTACGCCCCAGAGATCGAGGCCCTGAAGGCGAAGGGGGGCTTCGTGACGGCCGACGTCATCGACGTCCGTCCGGAGACGCCGAATCTCGACACGATGCTCGCCAAGTTTTCCAAGGAGCACACCCACTCCGAAGACGAGGTCCGTTTCATTCTCCAGGGCCGTGGCGTGTTCCACATCCACGCCGCCGGGCCCGACGGCACCGACACGGTGTTTGCGATCGAGGTTGGGGCCGGGGATCTGATCAGCGTGCCGATTGACACCCGGCACTGGTTCGACCTCTGCGACGACCGCCGCATCCGCGCGATCCGCCTCTTTCAGGACATGGGCGGCTGGACGCCACACTACGTCGAAGGGGGAGTCCACGCCGCCTACGAGCCGCTCTGCCTCGGGCCGGCGTGGGTTTCCGGAAGCGGAAAGGACGCGACGTGATCCTGTTCGACGGCCGCGGCATCCTCCTCGACGTCGAGGGGACGACCTCCTCGATCGCCTTCGTGTACGACGTCCTGTTCACGTTCGCCCGTGAACGCGTCGGTGACTTTCTCGCTGCGCACGGAGGCGACGCGTCGATCCGTGCAGTAGCACTCGACATCCTCGCCGAGGCGGGAGATCCGTGGCGCGAAGGTGACGATCCGGCGACGTTCGTCCCGCGCAGCGCCGCAGCGGCGCGGGAATTGATCCGCCGGGATGCCAAGTTCGGCCCCCTCAAAGCCCTCCAGGGGCTGATCTGGCGGAGCGGCTTCGAAGACAAGAGCCTCGTCGCCCACGTCTTCGACGACGTGCCTCCGGCGCTCGAGCTGTGGAGCGGGTCGGGGCTCGACACCCGCATCTATTCGTCGGGCTCGGTGGAGGCGCAGCGGCTGTTCTTCGGCCACACGGCCCACGGTGACCTCACCGGCCATCTCCGCGGCCACTACGACACCGCCACCGGACCGAAGCGCGAGGGGACAAGCTACGAGCGGATCGCCGCTGACATGGAGCTTGCTCCGCGGCAGATCCTGTTTGTCAGCGACGTCGGCGAAGAGCTCGACGCCGCCCGTCGTGCCGGCATGCAGACGGCGTTGGCCGACCGCCCGGGGAACCGCCCCGCCACGAGCGTCTTCGATCACCCGGTGGTGACGACCTTTGCCGACATCTTAACTTAAGGCACATCGCCGACCGATGGCAGACCCGAGCCCCAACCCGTCTTCGACCGCGTCGCCACTGCGCTGCGCCGCCCGGGCATCGACGCACGCCGACCTCGAGCGGGCGCTGCGCGAAGCTGGCGCGCTTGCCCGCGCCGACCTGGGGGGCGACACGGCGGAGACGCTCGCCGTCGTATTCGTGTCCTCCGCCTACGGTGAGGCGATCCGCCCCGCGCTCGACGGTCTGGCCGACACCCTCGGCGTCGACCGCGTGATCGCCACGACCGTGGAGGGGGTCCTCGCCGGGGAGACCGAGCATGAATCGGGCCCTGCCGTTTCGGTCTGGCTGGCACGGCTGCCAGGAGCGGTCGTGGAAACCTTCGCGCTGGAATACGTCAGCGATCCCGACGGTGGGGCTTTCGTCGGCTGGCCGTCGGAGCTCACGGTAGGGTGGCCGGAAGGGGCGGCGATGCTGCTCCTCGCCGATCCGTTCTCGTTTCCGGTCGACACCTTCATTGCCCACATGGAGAAGGACCATCCCGGCGTCAGGATCGTGGGCGGCATGGCCAGCGGCGGCTGGGTGCCCGGCAGCAACACGCTCGTGGCCGGCCGGCATCTCTCCGACTGCGGGGCCGTCGGGGTGGTTATCGGAGGCAAAGCGCGGATCCGGCCGGTCGTCTCCCAGGGCTGCCGCCCGATCGGGCGGCCGATGGTGATCACGCGGGCAGAGGAGAATGTGATCGTCGAGCTCGGGGGACGACCCGCGCTCGAAAGGCTCCGCGAGGTTTACGGCGAGTTGAGCGAGGCCGACCGGCAACTCGTCCGCTCTTCGCTCCACCTCGGAAGGGTCGCGAGCGAGTACCAGGATCGTTTTCAACGGGGCGATTTTCTCGTCCGCAATGTCGTCGGAGCCGATCCGGAGTCGGGGGTGATTGCCGTCGGCGACCTCGTCCGCACCGGCCAGACGGTGCAGTTTCACGTCCGCGACGCCGACACCGCGCACGAAGACCTCCTCCATCTCCTCACGCTCGGGCCGACCGCGGCGCCACCGGCGGGGGCCCTCGTCTTCACCTGCAACGGCCGCGGCACCCGGCTGTTCCAAACGCCCCACCACGACGCCCGCTGCCTCCAGGACGCGCTCGGCCCGGTGCCGACGGCAGGGTTCTTCGCCCAAGGCGAGATCGGGCCGATCGGGAAGCGCAACTTCCTCCACGGCTTCACCGCGAGCATCGCGCTGATCGAGGGAGCCTGACGGTCACCTCGATCCTCCTGCCCGCGGCCCGTTCCCGTCCGCGCGACAGAGGGAACGGTCTTGACCGCCGCCGCCCCCAGGTCCTATCGTCCCGCGGTTGCCACCCTCCGGAGCCCGCGCGATGCGCCGATCGACGCTCTCCCCGCCGCTCCTGTTCTCCCTGCTCCTTCTCTCCGCCCCCCCGATCGCGGCAGGCTGCGCCTCCACAAACAACCAGTACGCCTACGCCTATCCGGCCGCCCCGCCGGTCTACACCCAGCCGGCCGGCTATGCGACGCCGCCGGTCAATCCCGCGGCCGCCCCGACCGTCATGCCGGCGCCGGTGGCAGCGCTCCCTCCGGGTGCCGTCGTGGCGGGCACGATTCCCGCCGGGGCTTTTCCCCAGGGAAGCGTGGCGATGCAGCCGGGGAGCGTGACGTCGCTCCCCCCCGGAGCGGTTCTGATCAGCGACACGGTGGCCCACGCCGGCGCGGTCTCCGAGGGGCCGTGCCCACCAATGACGACATACACAAAAGCCGCCGATGGCACGCTCATGCCGATCGCGGGGGAGAGCCAGACGGCTCCATGTCCGCAGGAATACATCTCCGAGGTCGGCCCCGGCGCGTTTGTGCGCTGACCTCGCCCGGCCGTTCAACCGAGAACGCCGCCGATCGGCCGGGCAGCCCCGAGGACGCCGGTGAGGCGCTCATCGCGGCCGTCATGCGGAAAGACAAGCCGCTCGTGGTCGAGGCCGAAGGCCGCGAGGATCGTGGCATGGAGATCGCGGACGTGCTGCCGGTCGTCGACGGCCCGGAGGCCGATCTCGTCGGTGGCGCCGATCGAGCGGCCCCCGTTGACTCCCCCGCCGGCGAGCCAGATTGTGAAGCCGTAGGGATTGTGGTTCCTGCCGCCTTCCCCCTGTTCCATCGGTGTCCGGCCGAACTCTCCCCCCCAGACCACGAGGGTCTCGTCGAGGAGACCGCGGCGGGCGAGGTCGGCGAGGAGTGCGGCGGTCGGCCCGTCGGTCTGCCGTGAATTGCGCTCGTGAAACTCGTGGCTCTTGTCGTGGCCATCCCAGCCGTACTTGTCGACGGCGTTGTAGAGCTGGACGACGCGGACGCCGCGTTCGACGAGTCGCCGCGCGAGCAGGCACATCCGTCCGTACGAGGCCGTGGGGCGATGAGGGTCATCGACACCATACAACGCGAGTGTCTCGGCCGATTCATCGGCAAGATCGCCCACGTCCGCGGCTTCCGTCTGCATCCGGTAGGCAAGCTCGTAGGTCGCGATCCTCCCCTCGAGATCAGGCTGCCCCGGTCGCCCGGCGAGATGCCCCCGATTGAAGGCCTGGGTGAGATCGAGCGTCGAGCGTTGCACCGGCGCAAATCCCGGCGGTGGCTCGAGATTGGCAAGCGCCGGACCATCGTGGCGGAAGCGCGTCCCCTGATACGCCGCCGGGAGGAATGCATTCGACCAGTTCGCGCTCCCGCCGAGGCCCCCCACCTCGAAGAGCATGACGTAGCCGGGAAGATTGGCGTTCTCGCTTCCCAGGCCGTACGTCAGCCAGCTCCCCAGGCTCGGCTTCCCCCCGAGGATCGAGCCAGTGTTCATCTGGTAGGTGGCGGGGGCGTGGTTGGAGGAGTCGCTGTGCATCGATCGCACGACGCACAGCCGATCGGCATGCTCGGCCGTCAACGGCATCCGATCCGAGACCCACAGTCCGCACTCTCCGTATTGCCGCCACGACCAGGGGGGACAGAGGAGCGAATCCTTGCAGTGGTTGATGACGCCTCCGACCTGGTCAGAGATCCCCTTGATCGATTCAGGAACCGGCTGCCCGGCGAGCGTCTCGAGGAGCGGCTTGCGGTCGAACAGATCGACCTGACTCGGGCCGCCGTACTGGTAGAGCACGATGAGGTTTTTCGCCTTCCCGGTTCGGTGCGGTGGCCGGGGTGCGAGGGGACGCAGAGGATCGATCGTCGCGGGCACTCCATCCCCCAACGGCTCACTGCCTCGGCTCTCTGATCTGGCCAAAAGTGACGCAGCGATGCCCCCGATTCCCAGGGCCGAGCGTGACAGGATCTCGCGCCGCGACGGCGTCTGGGATGCCGGGTGCCGGAGAAACGAGGGGGTATGTCGAGGCATGGGACAACTTCCCGGACGGATGGGCTCAATCGATGTGGAGAAACTCGTTGACATTGAGCAGCGCGCGGCACAGATCGACGAGGGCACGCACCGGTGCCCCGTCATGGAGCGCCGTGTGACGGCTGAGGAGATCCGCGGCCGCGGCCTCTTCCTCCGGCTCGATGCCGCGCTGGAGCACGATCCTCACCGCCGCCGCCGGCCACGCCCCGGAGTCATCCCCGACCTCGGCCCTCACGCGCTCGGCAAGCGCCGTGGCGGCACGGATCACGAGGTCGTCATTGAGGAGATTGAGCGACTGCGCGGCAACGGTCGTCACATCGCGGCGACCGCACGGACTGACGCCATCGGGGAGGTCGAAAGGCTGGAGGAAGGGGAGGGGAAGGGACCGCTTGCGGACGAGGTAGACACTGCGGACGAACGTCTCCTCGATCGGCTGCGCGTACCATCCCTGGGGTCGTCCGTCGGCCCCCTCCTTTTGAAACTCGATGATGGCGGGAT
>CAJAYZ010000477.1 GCA_903949225.1 uncultured Planctomycetaceae bacterium | reverse complement strand
TTCGCTGACCGGCGAGGCCGGCTCTCGGAGCACGGGCGACCCCTCGCTGAATCGCGAGGCGGTGTGCTTCGAGCGTCGAGGCTTTCCGTTGCTCGCTAGTGCTGGTAGACCGCGTAGCCCAGCTCGCGGAGCTCTTTGGCCCAGGCCTCCTCGGTGGCGACCGCGTCCTCCCAGGTCATCGCTGGAAAGTCGGCAAAGAGATCTGGACGGAGCCGGATGGCGTGGTCGCGGACGAGCGGACAGCCCTTGTGGCCGCGGAGATGGTTGACGTAGCGCACTTCCGGATCGAGCCCCGTCGAGCCGACATAGAGGCAGATCTGGTCGGGCTTCGTGTAGCGATTCTGCCGGATGAAGCGCCGGTCGCGACGGACCTCCGTCGCCAGTTCCACCACGTACACCCGGTGGTGGAGCTTCGGCCCGCGGCGGGATCGACGGGGAGTCGTCATGGGCGGCAGGCGGGCAAGCGGGCAACGGATCGCTTCCGGTCGATGCCGGAAGGCGCCACGACAGTCTTGCCCAGGAAATCGGGCGCGGCGATCAGTCGCCAGCCCCGGCGGGGAGCGAATCGAGCAGGCATTGTGTCCGTCGGTCGCCATCGGCGGTGCGGGCGAGGGCGGCCAGTTCGTCGCTCACCCGGCCCAGCCCGGTCAGCGACCGGGGAGCGTAGCGATCCGCAGGTCCGATTTCGATCTCCTCGATCTCCACGCCGAGCAGGCGGGAGTCGGCCGCGTTGGGAGGTGGAAACGTCTCGACGCAGTCGATCTCGACATGGAGCAGAGGGGGAGTGCCGGGGGCCGCCGGGATCGCCGCTTCGAAGAAGTGATCGAAGGGGGGGAGCACCCAATGGTCGACCCGGCAGGGAGTGCCATCGACCACGATCCGCAGGCCATCCACCTGCGCGGAGCGGAGATGATTGCCAACGCGCAGCCGGAGGCGGAGGGCATTGCTGCGGTCGATGCGGATTTTAAGACAGGCCACCGGGCCGGGGCCGGTCCACCGGGCCCGCTTTCGGCCATTGATCTCGCAGGGGTGCCAGCCCGTCCCGAGGAATCCTTCACCCATGTCGACGAGCACCGCCGCCGGGGGCTCGAGGATCCGGGCCTCGTAGTTCTGGCAGGCTTCCGCATCGAGCGTCTGGCGGTCGGCGCGACGCCGGCTTGCGGCAAGCCGGCGGGCCGTGGCGACGAGGCGTCGATCGATGACGGTGCACGATTCGGCGAGGCGCTGCTCGTCGGCGGTGAGGCTCGTCGAAGTGGCAAACTTGTTGTGGACCTGGAGCGAGCCACGCGGCGGAGAGCAGCCGAGTCTGGCGGCGAGTGCGGCGAGGAAGTCGTCGAACTCTTCGACAAAGCCGACGACGTCGATCGCTGCCAATCGTGCCTCGAGAAGGTTGAAAAGCGCCGAGGCGGGATCCTCGCCGCGGCACGCGGCATGGAGTTCGCCGAGCACCGGCTCACCGAAGGCGAGGTGGTGGGCGACGGCGTTGCCAAAGACCGCGGCGCCGGGGAGCGCGAGGAAGGGAGCGAAGCCGGCGCGGGCCACCGTGCGGAGGCGGCGGTAACGATCGTCACGGTTGGCCACGAGGGCGTCATCCCAGCGGGTGATCATCCGCCATTCGGAATGCAGCCTGGCAACCGGATCCCGGAGGACACACACGTCGAGGGTGTTGCCCAGAAGCCCCTTCCAGTCGTGGACACCGTACGGATCGTGGAGGAACTCGGCCCGGAGGATCGCCGCGCGGGCATCCGTGCCGTTCGGATCGCCCCCCTGCCCCGCCACGAGTTCCTCGACATGGGCGGCCCGCTCGTGGGCGGTCGTCCCCTGGAGGAACTTCAGCAGCGTCGTGCCGGCGCACTTGTGGACATGGTGAAAGACGATTCGTGGCAGCATGACGATCCTCAAGCCGGCTCCACGGAGTTGTTAGATGCGGTAAGACCGCCCGATCTCGCGGGCAAGCATCACGGCGCTGCCGGCGGCGGCGAGCACCGCGAGCGTGGCGAGCGTCCACAGCGGCACGATCCGCTGCGGAGCGACGACGTCACGGTCCTCGGCCGTCTCCGCTAGATCGACAGGCTCGAGCCCCGCGGCCCGCCGCGTGCGTTCGATGTGGGCCTGTTGGCGACCGAGGAAACGGCCCTCGATCTGCCGTTGCCGGATGGCGTACTTCGGCGCGATCAGCGCCATGCCGACCAGCGCCATCACCGAGAACAGGCATCCCCAGAACCACGGAGAGTCGGTGGCACGAAATGGCGGGGACGGCATGGCCAGGCTCCGGTCGGTCGCCGGGCACCGGGGTGGATCCCACCGGTGCCCGGCCGACCTGCTTGTTGATGTCGAGCAAACCGAGCCTCAATCAGGCGATGCCGGGCCAACGGGCGCGGACGTCGGGGCCGGCGTAGACGGCGCCGTCACCGAGGCTCTCCTGGATGCGGAGGAGCTGGTTGTACTTCGCCACCCGATCGCTCCGCGATGCCGAGCCGGTCTTGATCTGGCCGGTGCCGAGGCCGACGGCGAGGTCGGCGATCGTGGCATCTTCCGTCTCGCCGCTGCGGTGGCTGGCGATCGACGTGTAGCCGGCGCGGTGGGCCAGTTGCACGGCGGCCATGGTCTCCGTGAGCGTGCCGATCTGATTGACCTTCACGAGGATGCTGTTGGCGATCCCCTCGGCGATGCCGCGGCCGAGCCGCTCGGAATTGGTGACGAAGAGATCGTCGCCCACCAATTGCACCTTCGATCCGAGTTTCTCGCTGATCAGCTTCCAGCCCTTCCAGTCGTCCTCCGAGCAGCCGTCCTCGATCGACATGATCGGATAGCGGCCGGCGAGGCTGGCGAAGAAGTCGACCATGCCGGCGGAGTCGAGCTTCTTTCCCTCGATCGTGTAGGTCCCGGTCTTCGAGTCGAACAGCTCAGTGGCGGCGACGTCGAGGGCGATCCCGATCTCCTTGCCCGGCTCGTAGCCCGCGGCCGAGATCGCCGCGAGGATCACCTCGAGGGCCTCGGCACAGGTGCCGATGTGGGGGGCGAAGCCGCCTTCGTCACCGACGGCCGTCGAGAGCTTCTTGTCCTTGAGCACTTTCTTGAGGGCGTGGAACGTCTCGACGCCGGCGCGGAGCGCGTCGTCGAACGTGTCGAAGCCCAGGGGCATGACCATGAACTCCTGGACATCGAGCGGATTGTCGGCATGCGCGCCACCGTTGATGATGTTCATCATCGGTGCCGGAAGGATCCGGGCGCTGGCGCCGCCGAGGTAGCGGTAGAGGGGGATTCCGCAGTGCTCCGCCGCGGCGTGAGCGACGGCCATCGACACACCGAGGATCGCGTTGGCGCCGAGATTCTTCTTGTTCGGCGTGCCGTCGAGTTCGAGCATCCGCTCGTCGATCCCGGCCTGGTCGAGGGCATCGCAACCCTCGAGTTCGTCGGCGATCTGGGCGTTGACGTTTTCCACCGCCTCGAGAACACCCTTGCCGAGGTAGACGGCCTTGTCACCGTCACGCTTCTCCCAGGCCTCGTGGGCACCGGTGCTGGCCCCCGACGGCACGGCGGCGCGCCCGAACGCTCCGTCGGCCAGCGCTACATCGACCTCGATGGTGGGGTTGCCGCGGCTGTCGAGGATCTGGCGGGCGTGGACGTCGACAATCGTTGACATGGAAATCCTTCTTGATCGGGGGGAGGAGATCGGGGGAACGGACGGGGGCGGAATCGGCAATTGTGCCCGCCGTGGCCCCGCACGCAAGGCCGACTCCCCGTGGGTCCCTGCCAGGCTTGGCCGCGGTCTCTCGCGTCCGATTCGGCCCCCGGGGCGCCGCCGCCTGCTATCATCGGCCCCATGTTCACCGGACTCGTGGAAACCATCGGGCGGATCAGCGACGTGCGGGTCGAGTCGCCGGGGGTGCGTCTGACCGTCGTGGCGGGGGATGTCGCCGCCGACGGACCGCTGACCGCACCTTTGGGGGCGAGCATCTGCGTCAGTGGCTGCTGTCTTTCGGTGGTGGCCGTTGATGGGCCTAGCCTCACCTTCCAACTCGGGCCTGAAACCCTCGCCCGGACCACGCTCGGGGGCCTCGTCCCCGGCGCGGGAGTGAATCTGGAGCGCTCCCTGCGGCTTTCAGACCGGCTCGGCGGCCACCTCGTCACCGGGCACGTCGATGGGCTCGGCAGGCTGCTTTCCCGCGATGAATCGGGCGGTTGGGTGACGTGTGTGTTTTCGGCACCTCGAGCGCTCCTCCGCCAGATGGCTTCCAAGGGCTCGGTGGCGATCGACGGCATCAGTCTCACGCTCGTCGATGTCGAGGCGGAGCGATTCAGCGTCGCCCTCATCCCCCACACCCTCGCCGTCACCACCCTGGGGGCGCTTGCGGTAGGTGGGAGCGTCAATCTCGAGACCGATCTGGTGGCCAAGTATGTTGCCCGCTGGTTGGAAGGGGCCCCATGAGCCGCCGTGATGGCACACGGGGGCGTCCCGAGGGCCGCCCTGCCTGGTCGAAGCCCCCGGAGGCCCCCCCTGCCGAGCCGATGACCCGCGCCTCCCGACAGACGACCGCCTATCTGAAGCGGCTCTTTGAGCAGGTCGGATTCGGGATCGATTCATCGAAGGGGCAAAATTTCCTCGTCGATCTCAATCTCGTCGATGTCGTCGTCCGCGAGGCGGGGATCGGCCCGGCGGATGTCGTCCTCGAAGTGGGGTGCGGCACCGGCGTGCTCACCGAACGTCTGGCCGCGGCGGCGGGGCGTGTTGTCACCGCCGAGATCGATCCCCGGCTCGCGCAGTTGGCCCGCGATCGCCTCATCGAGGCCGACAATGTCGAGCTTGTCGAGGGGGACGCGCTGGCCTCGAAGCACGTGATGGCGCCGGCGCTCCTCGCGGCCGTCGATGCTGCCCTCGCCGCCTCCCCTGGGGGGGCCCTGCGGCTGGTCGCCAATCTTCCCTACTGCGTCGCCACGCCCGTGATCTCGAACCTCCTCGCCCTTCCCCGTCCGTTCGCATCGGCCACGGTCACGGTGCAACGCGAGATGGCGGAGCGGATGTCGGCCCATGCCGGCGACTCCAGCTACAACGCGCTCTCGGTCTGGATCGGTGCCCAAGCCGACGCGGAGATCGTCCGCATCCTCCCGCCGAGCGTTTTCTGGCCGCGGCCGAAGGTCGACTCCGCGATCGTGCGGATTGTCGTTGATGCCCAGCGCCGCGCGACGATCCCCGATCCCGCACGGTTCCACCGCTTCATTCGCGATCTCTTCTGCCACCGTCGCAAACTGCTCCGCGGAGTCCTTGTGCGGATCGCCGGGGGGAAGCGAGAATCGGGAGTCCGCGAGGGGGTCGAAGCGCTCTACACCACCCTCGGCCTCGGGCCTGACGCCCGTGCCGAGGAGATCCCCCCCGCCGGCCTGATTCGGTTGGAGAGCGAGTTCCATGCCCGGTTCGGTGGCTGATCCCGCACCCCGACAAGCCCCCCGAGCCGATCCGCACCAGAGAGAATCACCATGGCGGCGAAGTACATCGAGATGAACGGCCGGGCGCTGATGAGCCTCCTCGAGCCGGATGAGGTGTCTCCAGAGGCCCTCCGGCGTGCCGGGCTTACCGACACCTGTTTGGTGCGTGTCAACCTCCAAGGGGACATTGAAGTCCGTCGGCACGATCGCTGGGACGTCATTGGCGGATTGACCGGTAAGTTCGGACCGCGCGTCGAATCTGCCAGTGGCCGGACCTGGGCTTCCTGAGCGATTGCTGCTCGCTCCAGGCGCGGTCCGACCGTCGATGGCGGGGCTGGACGAGGCCGCAGACTCCCCGGGTGGGTGGTGCCACGGGGCCGCAGAGTTTGCGCGGCCCCCGGAACAGGGACGCTTTGACGCTCCCCCTTGCCGACTGGTGAAGAACTGTCGGTCGCGGGGCCGGCGGAACACCGTCCGGAAGCTCCCGGTGGTCCGGAACTTCCGGTTGTCTGGCACCCACGGGTAGACTCTGGTGCTGGTCCCGGAAACCTGCCGAAATCCCATGAGTCCCGGGGGGAATCCCGGGTTTCCCAAGCACGGTCGCCGTGCCGGCTGCCCCCAGGCGCCGCGCCGGTGAGTCCCTCAAGGACAGTAGGTGGGCGGAGGTCCCACGGCACGTGAATCCCAATCCCAACACCGAAGCGTCGTTCGCCGAAACGATCGTCGACCTGCTGCGGCAACGGTCGGCCTACCGCCCCCATGACCGGGCCTTCACGTTCCTCGTCGACGGCGAGCAGGACGAGCTCAACATCACCTACGCCGAGCTCGACCGGAAGGCTCGGACGCTCGGTGCCTGGCTCCAGGCTTCGGGGATGACCGGGAAGCGAGTCCTCCTCCTTTTTCCCTCGGGGCTCGACTTCATCGCTGCGTTTCTCGGCTGCCTGTACGGCGGTGCGATCGCGGTTCCGGCGTACCCGCCGCGCAAGAATCGGTCGGTTGAGCGGATCGAGGCGATCGCCCGCGACGCCGATGCCTCCGTCGCCCTCACGACCCGCGACGTCCTCGATCGCTTCGACGGCCTGCGGGCCGCGGCGCCGAGCCTGGGGAAGATCCTCTGGAAGGTCGATGCCGAGCTCGAGTCCGACTGGGCGGAGCGGTGGGAGCGGCCCGACATCGACGGGGAAACGCTGGCGTTCCTGCAGTACACGAGCGGGTCGACGGGGACGCCGAAGGGGGTGATGCTGTCGCACGCCAACCTCCTCCACAACTCCCTGCGGATCATGCAGGCGTTCGAGATCACCCGGTCGCAGTCGGGGGTCTTTTGGCTGCCGAGCTTCCATGACATGGGGCTCATCGGTGGCATCCTCGTGCCGCTCTACGGCGGGAAGTTCAACGTCCTCATGTCGCCGGTGGCGTTCCTCCAGAAGCCGCTCCGCTGGCTCGAGGCGATCTCGAAATACCGGGCCACGATCAGCGGTGGGCCGAACTTCGCCTACGAGCTGTGCGTGCGAAAGATCACGCCAGAGCAACGCCGCTCGCTCGATCTCTCCAGCTGGTCGCTGGCCTTCAATGGCGCCGAGCCGGTCCGTCCCGAGACGATCGATGCCTTCTCCGAGGCGTTCGCGCCGTGCGGGTTCCGTCGCGAGGCGTTCTTCCCGTGCTACGGCCTCGCCGAGAGCACGCTCATGGTGACC
Organism: uncultured Planctomycetaceae bacterium; assembly: GCA_903949225.1. Lineage (GTDB taxonomy): Bacteria > Planctomycetota > Planctomycetia > Pirellulales > UBA1268 > QWOP01. The sequence continues at coordinate 12,023 of CAJAYZ010000477.1, read as the reverse complement.
GGCGGGATGAAGTTTGAGCCGCCGGTGATCCGCACCTTCGACGCCACGTCGATCGAGACCGGATCGGCGGTGGTCCGCTCCGGCTTCGCCCCTGGCACCCGCCGGCTCGTCGGCAGCGGGCGTGAGCTCGACGGTCAGGATGTCCGGATCGTCGACCCACACACAAACGAAGCCCTGCCGCCGGGAATGATCGGCGAGATCTGGGTAAGCGGGCCGAGCGTGGCCCAGGGGTACTGGAACCGCAGCGACGAGACGCAGGCGACGTTCGGCGCCATGCTCGCCCGGCCCGATGCCGGGTCGGAGCGGCAGTCGCTCAAGACCTGGCAGCCCAACCCTGGCCCCTACCTCCGCACCGGTGACCTCGGGTTCTTCGACAACGGCGAGCTGTTCGTGACTGGCCGGCTCAAGGACCTGATCATCATTCGCGGCCGCAACCATTATCCGCAGGACATCGAGCAGACGGTCGAGGCGGCCGGGTCGCTCGTCCGCGCTGGGTCGGTGGCGGCCTTCTCCGTCGACGTCGAGGGACGTGAGCGCGTCGTCGTCGTCGCCGAACTGGAGCGTGGCAAACGCGACAGCGAAGAGATGACGGAGGCTTTCGACAAGATCCGCCGGCAACTCGCCATCGAGCACGAGATCGCCTTGGAGGGGATCGTGCTCGTGCGCCCCAACAGCGTCCCGAAGACGTCGAGCGGCAAGATCCAGCGTCATGCCTGCAAGCGACAGTTCCTCGACGGGACACTCGAGGTGGTCGAGCAGCAGATCAGCTGGCTGCAGCCGGGCATCGCCGGCTCGACGGTGACCGAGGCGCCCCGCCCCGCCGCTGCAGCCGGGCGGCCAGGTGCGGAGGCTCCGCGCCTCGCCCGCCAGCGCCCCGTAGGGGAGTCGGCACGCTCCGGCCGTCCGCAACGCGATCTCCCTGAATCGGTCGTCGAGGCGGTCTTCAGCCAGGTCCGCAGCATCGCCAAGGAGCGGGCCGGCAACCTCAACCTCGACAGCAACATCGTCGAGCTCGGGCTCGATTCGCTCGAGCGGATGGAGATCGTCACCGGTCTCGAGGAGACCTACGGGGGCCGCTTCCCCGAGCAGGTGCTCCCCCAGATCGAGACCTGCCGCGAGGTCGTGGAGGCAATCCTCGACCACATGCCGGCATCGAATCTCCCCGCCGCCGGCCGGTCTGCCCCGGCCTCGTCCGCCGGGACCGGCCCGCAGCATCCGGCGGTCACCGCGGTGACCCACGAGATCCCCCGCGAGGCGTGGGACATCGCCGAGTTCCCCGAGGTGCGGGCGCTCGAGCAGAACTTCAAGCTCGTCCGGGATGCCGGCCTCGAGGACCCCTACTTCGGCGTCCACGAAGGGCTCACCAACGACCGGACGCAGATCGGCGGCCGGGAGATGATCAGCTGGGCGACCTACAACTATCTCGGCATGTCGGGCGAGCCCGACGTGACGGCGGCCGCGAAAGCGGCGCTCGATCGCTACGGCTCGAGCGTATCGGCAAGCCGTCTGGTGTCGGGTGAGAAGGTCATCCACAAGGAACTCGAGCAGGCGATCGCCCGCTTCATCGGGACGGAAGACTCGATCACCTTCGTCGGCGGTCATGCCACCAACGAGACGGTCATCGGCCATGTCGTCGGCCCGGGAGACCTCGTCCTCCACGATGCCCTCTCCCACAACAGCCTCCTCCAGGGAGCCATCCTTTCCGGGGCCCGTCGTCGTCCCTTCCCCCACAACGACTTCGAGGCTGCCGAGCAGCTCCTCCGGCAGGTGCGCGGCCAGTACCGCCGCGTGCTCGTGGTCATCGAGGGGGTGTACAGCATGGACGGCGATTTCTCCGACCTGCCGCGGTTCGTGGCGATGGCCAAGAAGCACAAGGCGCTCCTTATGGTCGACGAGGCCCACTCGATCGGCGTCATGGGGGCACGCGGCCGGGGGATGAGCGAGCAGTTCGGGGTCGATCCCGCCGACGTCGATCTGTGGATGGGAACGCTCTCGAAGGCGCTCGGCAGCTGCGGTGGCTACATCGCCGGGTCGAAGTCGCTCGTCCGCTGGCTGAAGTACACCGTGCCGGGCTTCGTCTACTCCGTCGGCCTCCCGCCGGCGGCGGCCGGGGCGGCCCTGGGGGCCCTGCGGCTCCTCGAGCGTCAGCCCGACCGGGTGACGAAGCTCCTTGCCAACTCCCGGCTCTTCCTCCAGCTTGCCAAGGAAGCCGGTTTCGACACTGGGTCGGCCGGCGGGACGGCCATCATCCCGGTGATCCTCGGCAACTCGATCAACAGCCTCAAGCTGTCGCGGGCCATGTTCGCCCGCGGGATCAGCGTCCAGCCGATCCTCTATCCGGCGGTCGAGGAGCGGGCGGCTCGCCTCCGCTTCTTCATCACCTCCAAGCACACCCCCGATCAGATCCGCCGAACGGTCTCCGTGATGCGGGAGGAAATGGCGAAGATCGACCCGGGATTCTCCCGGCAGGCCGCCCCGCGCGGAGCCGCCGTGTCAGGCTGGTGAGAGCGGGGGACGGGTTGATCCCGGCGGGGGCGGGCATCCGTGGCGTCCCTCCCCCGCCCTGCTATAACGGCCCCATGCAGGGCCCCCTGGAAACCATCAGCCACCGCCTCGTCCTCCCGGCCGACGCCAATCACCACGGCACGCTCTACGCCGGGAGCCTCCTCCGCTTCACGCTCGAGGCTGCTTATGCGGCTGGCACCCGGGGGGTCGGGCCGACGGCCAACCTGATGCTCCGTCGGGTCGTGTCGGTCGAATGCCGGCGAAGCGTTCCGGTCGGGGCCCTCGTGGAGATCCGCGGGGCGGTGCTTCAGGTCCGGCAGTGCTACCTCGTCGTCGGCGTCGTCGGCATGCCGCTTGCGGGGCAAGAGCTCCCCTGGATGGACGCACTGATGGGATTCGTTCAGGTCGATGCCGCCGGGCTGCCGGTCGAGTTGCCGGCAGGGATCGCCACCGCGGCCCGGGAACGGCTCTGGCAACCGCTCGCCGACCGGCTCGAGACCCTCGCGCAGACGCGGGGGGCGACCGCCGGATGGATCGGCGTCGGGTTTGATCGCCCCTGATCGCCGCCGCCGCGCAACCTGATCGCGAAACAGGGCAGCGGAAAACGGGATCGCCGTTGGCATCGCTCCCCAGCGAATGCCAACGGCGATGACCACCGTGATCTCTGTGCGGCGAGGGCGGTTGACCCTCGCCGCCGTTTCGATCAGTACTTCACCTCGACACCGAAGTCGACGCCGTTGATGAAGACGTATTCCTGGCCGCCGACCACCGGTCCGATCCGGTTGTACGTCGGGCTGACCTGCGTGCCGTCGGCCCCGGTCGGCGTCGAGGTCTTGACGACCCACGGGTTTTGGAGGCTCGCCGGCTGGCTCGCATCCTGCGGCTCGGCGTACTGCACCGGCCGGCGGGAACTGACGTAACCGGTGTTGGTCGAGGCCCGAGCGATGCTCCCCAGCCACATGCCGGTGTAGCCGGCCCGGAGGTTGATCGCCTGGCTGACCTTGTACTGCCCACCGAACCGCCATTCCCCGATCGGCGAGAAGACAAACTGGTGGCTGGCGGAGTTGGTGGTGTTGCTCTGGCCGACTCCATAGACCTGGAGGAACAGCGGCGGGCCGGCGATGGTCTGCGGGGCGCCAGTGTTGGTGCCGTCGGAGGTGTAGGTCGTCGACGGCGTGAACGTCGCTCTCAGGTAATCGGCCCCGATCCCTTCGGGGAAGTTCGAGCCCTGGTAGAGGTTGTTCTGCCAGTTGAAGGCGGCGGTGAACTTGAGCCCACTGGTGAAGGTGAAGCGGCCGTAGTTGCTCTCGAAGAGCATGCCGAACTCCGGCCCCACCATGTTGTTGTAGGTGTTCGTGTTCCACGCCCCGGTCTGGAGCGGCGTGCCGAAGCCCTGGCCGGTGAGCGTGTCGACACCGGTGATCCCGAGGACGTTGCCGGCCGGGCCCGAGTCATAGATGATGCTCTGGTTGCCGTTGGCGCCACCGAACTGGCCGCCGCCGTTGAGGCCGCCGCCCTGGTTGTTGCCGCCACCCTGGTTGGTGTTGCCGCCACCTTGGCCGCCGCCGCCCTGGTTGTTGCCGCCCCCTTGGTTGTTGCCGCCACCCTGGTTGTTGCCGCCACCCTGGCCGCCACCGCCACCGCCGCCGCCAGCAGCGGCGTTGTTGAAGGCGTACTGGTTGCTCTCGTAGCCGATGTTGTAGCGGTCGGCGACCTGGATGTACCGCGGGCCGAAGGTGAAGGTGGCATTCGTACCGCTTCCCCGCCGGCCGAGCTCGCGGCGGACCATCATCGCCACGCCACCGCTCTGGATCTCGGTGTTGTTGTTCTGGGTGAGCTTCTGAGAGATGAGGTGATCAGGGGGCGGGCTCTCCGAGGTGATCGTCGTCGTCACGATCGCCTGGCCGATGCCGCCGGTCGTGCCGGTGCCAGAGGCGGTCTCTTGCGTGAAGGTCTGGGTCGGCGAGGAGGCCGCAAACTCACTGTTTGTCTGGAAGCTCTGCGATTGGCTCCCCATGTCGGTATAGGAGAGGAGCACGCCGCGGTTGTCGTAGATCCAGCCGCCTTCGTAGCGGTTGCCCCAGGTGATCTTCGTCCGCATCCAGCTCGTGTTGAGGTCGAGCTGCATCGGATCGCCACCGAAGATGTAGATGCCGCCGATGATGCTGCCCCCCTGCCCTGCGCCACTCCCGCCGCCCGCCTGGGCTCCGGCCTGGATGTTGCCGTTGTTGAGCTGGACGAGCGTCTGCGGCGAGATCGGCTGGGTGGGGATGAGATACCCACCCGTGTCTGTCCTGCCAACCCCGGTCACCCGCGGCACGGTGATGCCGTAGGCGAGGCGGTCGTAGCTGAAGAAGATCCCCTCGCTCGGCTCAGGGTACATCTCGTACTCCTGGAGGTCGGGCGGGGCGAAGAGCTGGAAGTCGTAGAAGTCCTGGTCTGGCAGGAGCGGCATCCAGTCTCCGCCACGGGCCTGAGGGACCGGGGCCAGCGGCGCCGCCAAGGCGAGGATAGTCGCCAGCTTGGAGACGAGACCGGTAACGCGCTTGACACGGGGGTGTGTGGCCATCGCTATGTGTCCTGGGGAGCAGGAGCCGTTGTTCCGCAATTGCGGATTGCTCCTTTGGTATCGGTCGTGCCGGGGATCCGAGTTGACGAAACTTGGCAGACCCTGACGAATCGGGGGGACGAAGCGATCCCGCAGGAAGAAAGGCTGGCAGCCGCGGCAACCTCGGGTATTCTGCAGAGACCGCCCTGCGCGGCCCCGGACTGCGGCCGATTCCCGCGGATTCCCGATGTTTTCAGGGAGAAGAGCGATGCGGACCTGCCTCGAGGTCTCTCAGCACGGGGACCGTTCCCCTCGGGCCACAAATTTTTGCCTCAGGCCCGCGACCCGGTGCGGATGGCTGCTCGTCGCGGTGGTTTGGGGAGGGTGGGGCGTGGCCCTGTCGGGGGCCGCGGAGCCGGCCCGGCCGCGCGGCGGGGCTGTCGCGGAGGAGGAGGCTGCCCCGGTCGACGAGGTCGAGTTCCTCAGGCTCTCTCGCGATGCCAAGGGGCGGCCTGCGTCGCTCGACACGTCGATCGTCCATTACAGGGAGACTGAAGCCTCGGCCCGGGCCGCTGGCCGCCGGACGCCCGTCGAGGTCGACCTCGTCGGAGCCGTCCATCTCGGAGGGAAGGGCTACTACGACACCCTCGACCGACTCTTCGAGGAGTATGACGCTGTCCTCTATGAACTCGTCGCCCCCGACAATGCCCGGATCCCGAAGCCGGGGCGGAAGGCCTCCGGGGCGATCGGCAATGCCCAGCACGGCATGACGAAGATGCTGGGGCTCGAGTTCCAGCTCGACCAAATTGATTATTCCGCCGAGAACTTCGTTCATGCCGACATGTCGCCGAAGGAGTTCGATGCGGCGATGCAGAAGCGCGGCGAATCGTGGTGGACGATGTTCACCCGCCTCATGGCCGAAGGGGTCGAGCGTGCCGAACGGGGAAAGCCGACCGGCCCCGAGGTGGGGATCGGCGACCTGTGGGGACTGTTCTTCGGGAAGGACCGTGAAGTCCGGCTCCGCCGCATCATGGCCGAGCAATTCACCGACATGGAGGTCCTCACCGCGGCCTTCGGTGGCGAAGAGGGATCGAGCCTGATCACCGACCGCAACGGCGCCGCGCTCGAGGTGCTCTCGGAACAGATCGCCGACGGAAAGAAACGGATGGCCATCTTCTACGGCGCCGCTCACATGGAAGACTTCGACCGCCGCCTCAGGGAGGATTTCGGCATGGAGCCGGGGGAGGTCGAATGGGTCGAGGCCTGGGATCTGCGGATGCCGGGAGAGCGATGATCAACCGCCCGGCCGTGGATCCGCGGGCCGTCTGTCGCGTCTGAGCCCCGCCGTCGACCCCCGGCGGCCGGCGCGGCCTCAGCGTCTGACGGGGCTGGCGACGCGGACGACTTCCCGCTGGATCGGGCGGCGCACCGGCCGCGTCCATCCATCAGTCACCCGGCGGAGGTGCCGGAGGGCCGAATCGTAGCCGAGCCCCTCGACCGCCTCGCCGACGATCTCGAACTCAAAGTCACCCCGATAGCCGGCAGCGTGCAGGTCGCCCACGAGTTCCTCAAGGGGGAGTTGCCCATTCCCCGGAGGGAGTCGCTCCCGGTCAGACGAGGGGGGGCCGATCCGATCGGCCAGCTTGACCAGAGCAAGACGCTTGACGAGATCGGGGAGGAGGCCGGGAAGGGTCGAATCGTGGCCGAACTGCCACAGATCGAGGGCCAATCGCACCGCCGGGTGGTCAAAGCGATCGACCCATTCCAGGGCCTGGGTGAGCCTGGGCATGAAGCCGCAGCCCGCGGCGGCCGCGGGGTGATGGGGCTCGAGCGCGAGGGTCACGCCCCGTTCGCTGGCGAGGGGGCCGAGGATCTCGAGCGATTCCTTGAGAAGCCGGCGGGCGTGGCCGAGGGTGTGGCCGCCGCGGCAGCCGGTGTGGACGACGAGCACCTCTGCGCCGACCCGCTCCGCGGTCGTGATCGCCTCCGCGGCATCATCGACGCTCTCGCGGAACGTCCGCCCGTCGCTTCCGGTGAACCCGCCGGCCCACTGCAGGCTCGAGACACGGATCCCGGAGCGATCGAGAAGCTGCCGCGCCGCGTCGACCCCGACATCCGAAACCTTCGTCCGCCACAACGAGATCGCGTCGAAGCCGTGGTAGGCAAGATGCTCGAGTTCGACAGGCAGATCCCAGCGGTAGGTTGTCAGCTGGCTGATCGACATCTGCGGACGCGAAACGCGGGGCATGGGCTCGGACATGGGTCGGATCGATCTCCTGCCAACCGGTGAACACGAGCGTTGCCGCGACGGCGAAGCGCTGTCAGAGGGGGAAGTATGGGACGCCCCCACGCAGGCAGGCAAGAGAAGTCGGTGGGACTCGCTCCATCCGCTTGCACTCGCTCCGCCGACCGCCTTTCAGCAGCGAGGTATCCGGGGTTGACAGCGCGCGGGGGGGCGTTCCGAAGAGGGCGGGACAGCCGTTCATCGCCTCAGGCGTCAGCGTGTCGGCTTGAGGTCGAGACAGACCACGCGACCGGTGCCGCGGACGAACACCAAGCCCCGGGCGATCACCGGTGCCGCCCAGCATGGCGGCGCGAGGAGCTCGCGGCCGCTGGCAGCATCGAGCGGGCGGACGCGTGAGACCTCCTCGTACTTCTCCGGCGTCGCCCGTGCCAGGACGAGGTCGCCGTACTCGCCGAGGATGAGGAGGTGGTCGTCGACGAGCGTGACGCTCGAACGCCCCAGTCCCCCCTCACTCCAGCCGACCACGCCGGTGTTCCAATTGACGCATACGAGTTGAGCGTCGCCGGCGTTGCGGCCGCTCGAGCCGTAAGCGTATCCATCGCGGAGGACGGGAGTGTTCCAGTGGGTCTTGAGGGCCTGTCGGGGCCGCGCACCGGGCTTGTCGCGTCGGACTTCGCGGAAGGAATCGTTTTCTAGGGCGAGCAGGACGCTGCCGGGGCCGTAGCATTCGGAGAGGAGGACCTGGTCGCCGGACACCACCGGACTTGCGGCGACGACGCTGAACAGTTCGTCCGACCGCCACCGGAAGCTATCGATGAGCTTGCCGGTCGCCGGCTCGACCGCCACGAGTTCGTCGCGCATCCAGGCAAGGATCAGCGGGCGGCCGCCGATCGTCGCAAGCACCGGCACGCTGTAGCTGGCGAGTTGGTTCGTGGCCCGCCACACCTCGGCGCCTGAGCCGATGTCGAAGGCCACCAGGCCGCTGTCGAGCCCCTTCACCAGATCGAGGCGTTCCGGAGCCGCCGGGTTTGCCCCCTCCCGGCTCCCTCCCACCTGCACGACCACAAGCGTCCGCTCCTCCGCGCCGACACGAAGCGGTCCGACGACGAGCGGGGCGGTGCCGACGCCGAAGAAGTTCTGGACGACGTGGTAGGTGGCCGAGGTGTCGACCTCCCAAAGAAGACTGCCATCGATGATGGCCCGGCACTCGAGCCTCCCGTCCGGCCCGAAGGTGAGGACGCGGTGGCCGGCCACGACGGGCTGGGCCCGCGGGCCGCCGTCGTAGCCGAAGGAGTCGGTGTAGGCGACCTCGCGACCGGCTTCCCAGAGCGGACGGCCCGTCTCGGCCTCGACGGCCCGGAGGCGAAGGCGGTTCGCAACGCGGTCAAAGAGGAACGCCCGGCCCCCGGCGACGGCCGGAGCGCAATACCCCTCCCCGATCGCCGCCTGCCACACCACCCTCGGGCCATTGGCCTCCCAGGGGGACGCGATCCCGGCCAGGCTGCTCGAACCGGTGCCGGAGGGGCCGAGGAACGTGCCCCAATCCTCCCCTTCGCGGGTCGAAAGATCGGCCGCCGGGGCCGGTTCGGCCGCAGGCAGTGGCGATGATGGAGTGACGAGGGCGATGACGACGAAGAGGATGGCCGTGGACAGGACCATGGGAGACTCTGCGGTGGAGGGGTGACGACGACGGGCAACGCGCCGGCCGGGACCTTTCCTGTCCAGGGAGAATCGCGTACACCAAACGACCCCGGACCAAGCGTTCCCGGGACCAAGCGATCCTTGGGGACAAGGCTACCGCAGATGGCACGCGAGAAGGAAATCAGAGTCGGCGACGGCGCGGTGGTCATCCCCGCGCATGAATTGTCGTGGCATTTCGTGCGCAGCGGTGGGCCCGGGGGGCAAAACGTCAACCGCACCAGCAGCAAGGCCGTGCTCCGCTACGACGTGCGCAACTCCCCTGCCCTGCCCGACCCGGTCCGACGGCGGTTGATGGCGCTGGTGGCCTCGCGATTGACCCATGAGGGCCACCTCGTGATCACCGGCCAACGCTTCCGGGATCAACCTCAAAACGTCTCCGACTGCCTCGCGAAACTGTCCGCGCTCGTCGAACGTGCGCTGCGTCCGCCGGTTGTCCGGCGGCGCACGAAGGTGCCGAAGTCGGCTGTGGCCCGGAGACTGGCCGGCAAACGGCACCGGGGCGAGACGAAGTCGCTCCGCCGTCGACCGGCCGACTGAGTCGCTCCGCCTGGGGCCCGTCCGAGCTGGTTGCTGACGATGCTATAATCGAGCCTCTGGAAACGCCTGCCGGAGCGCCGCGAGGGCGGTCTTGAAAGGGCGTCAACCGAATCCGAGGTGAATCTCCATGGCTGGTGCCCGCGACATCGATTCGCTCCTCAAGGGATGGGATTTCCAGCCCGGAGAAGTCAGCGCCCGGCTCGTCAAAGCCCGGAACGGCCGCGACGTCATCCAGATGCGGGTCGACATGGGTCTGCTCCAGATGGAGACTGACCTCCGCCCCGATGGACTCCACCCCAACGGCGCCGAGACCTATTTTGATTACCTCGTGGGGGAGGCGGTGCGGACCGGCGAACGCTTCCGGCTCACGAAGGAGCAGTGTGCCGAGGCGGACCGTGAGTTTGTCCAGTACTACCATCGCCGCATCTGCTGGTTGTCGCTGCGGGAATACCGGCGGGCCGCCCGTGACGCCGACCACAGCCTGGCGTTCATGGACTTCGTCCGCGAGCATTCGCCCGACGAGGAATGGACGCTCTCGCACGAGCAATACCGTCCATTCGTCCTCTTTCACCGCGTCCAAGCGACGGCGCTGGCAACGCTTGAGGAGAACGGGGCGGCTTCGGCGATCAAGGAGATCAACGTCGGGCTCGATCAATTCCGGGACCTCTTCGCTCGCTACGACGCGGCGGAGCAGTTCTCCGACGACGAGTTGGTCCGTCGCCTCGAGCAGATGCGCGAGAGTGTCCGGAAGAAGTACGAGGTGGGGCAGACGCTCGAGGAACAACTCGCCGCTGCGGTCCGGGACGAGGATTACGAGCGCGCCGCGTCGCTCCGCGACCAGATGCGGACGCGACCGCCGGCCGTGGCCGGGGGCGATCAGCCCGACGGCCTCGGCGATGGCCCTGATGACGGGTTTGCCAGGGTGGACCACGCTGCGCCCGACGCCTGACCTCCAAGCCCCCCCATCGACGGTGATGCGGAGCCCCGTGGAGCTCGTCAGGGTTTGCCGGGGCGGTACCTTCGCCCCTCCCCTGCCCAGTCTCAAGCAGTCCGTCACGGCGCGACGATGGAAGAAATTGCAGTTCTCCCAGCTTTCCTGGGAGCCGCAGATCGCCTGTCCGTTGCAGGAATTGCAGCGGAGGGTTGTCGGCGGCAACGGGGGGGGAAGTCTGGGTGGATTTTGCCGGTTCAAAACGGAGTTTAGAGACCTCGCCACGAATGGCGCGCCGTTTGCTGATTCCTTACCTCACGCCGGCCGGGTGCCGGTGACGCAGCCCTCCTCCCACGGGAGACCTCCCCATGCCAGCCATCCAGCCGAACGTCACCAGCCGTCCCGGCGCTCTCCATGGATCGACCTTCGTCGTCATGGTCGGCGACGATCCGTGCACCGTTCGCGCCACCGGTGTCTGCCCGATTGCCGATGTGCTCTCCGCTCCGGAGGCGGAGCGGCTCGGCTGGGAGGAGATGGAGGCGTTGGGCGTCATTGAGTCCACGGACGACACGGGGGACTCCCGTTCCTTCGGCGGCGGAATGATCTCCGCCCCGCGTCTCCGCCGGCGTCAGCGGGCCCTGTCGTCTCGGGCGATGTTCTTTGCCGGCCCGCACGGCTGAGGTCCGGCGGCTGCGCTGTTGGGGCCATGGAAGGCTTCGTCGGCCAGCAGGTAGACTCGCCGCCGCGACGGCAGGCGTGTCTGCCCTGATGCTGTCGCCATCCGCGCCCTCCGGGCCGGGTGCCGTCGGACTCCCCGACCAGCATCCCCTGCCATGACACAGCCCGTTCAGCTTGCCCCCGGTACGAAGTGCCGGCTCGACGACTTCGACCCCGGCTATCGCGAGGGGCTCGAGAAGGAGCAGGCCGAAACCGAGACCCGCCTGCACTGCGCGAAGCTCGACGAACTCGCCTACCGGTTGTTCGCGGAATCGCAGCGTGCCGTGATCGTCGTTCTCCAGGGGATCGATACCTCTGGGAAGGACGGCACGATTCGCATGCTCGCCGGCGGGATCAGCCCGCAGTGCCTCGGGGTGGAGAGCTTCAAGGCTCCCAGCGCCCTGGAGCTGTCCCACGATTTCTTGTGGCGCGTGCATGCCAAGGTGCCGGCCCACGGGAAGATCGGGATCTTCAACCGCTCCCACTACGAGGACGTGGTCGTCGTCCGCGTGCGGAAGCTGGTGTCGAAGGAGGTGTGGAAGGAACGGTATGCACAGATCAACGCCTTTGAGAAACTCCTCCATGAGGGGCGGATCGAGTTCGTGAAGTGTTTCCTCCACATCAGCCGCGAGGAACAGCGCAAGCGCCTCGAGGATCGCCTCAAGGATCCGACGAAGCAGTGGAAGCTGGGGCCGGCCGATCTCGATGACCGGCTCCTGTGGGACGACTTCACCGCCGCCTACGAGGAGGCGCTCACGAAGTGCAGCACCCCCGAGGCACCGTGGCATATCGTGCCGGCCAACAAGAAGTGGTATCGCAACCTCGTCGTCGCCCGACTC
>CAJAYZ010000476.1 GCA_903949225.1 uncultured Planctomycetaceae bacterium | reverse complement strand
GGCCTCGAATCCTGGCAGCCCGGCGAGCCACCAGCCGAAGATCCCGAGCGTCGTCAGGCCACCGACGACCAGCGCGGCGGGGACGACGACGTTGAGGGCTCGCCCCTGTGTTGCGTGCGTATCGGCGGGGGAGTCGTCGCCGACGTCGGCCTCGTCGATCGTTGGCCGCACAGCCGCAATCGCCTCACGCGCGGCGTCTGCATCGGCTGCCCGTACGACGACACAGACATTGGCCGGGGCCTCGGCCCGGAAGCCGGAGAGCATCGCGCCGGTGACCATCGCCTCGATGCCGGCATCGGCGAGGAGATTCGTGATCAGCTGCGCCTCGATGTCGTCGCGCGGGTGAGCGATGGCGACGAGGCGTGCTTTCGGCGACGGGGCCATCCCATGGTCGCGGTCAGCAAGATCCGATGGAGACGGCGTCATCGCGGAACCCTCCGGCGGGCAGGAGACCTCTTGAGGGGCCTTACCGGATCATACCTTTGGGGCCGCTTCAGTGGCGGACACGACGATGCGTCTACGACGCGGGAGGATCCTGGCTGTGATTCTCCCCCCGCCCCAGTGTCTCCTCGAGGCGGACGATCCGCGCCTCGAGTTCGGAGATCGTGCGGGCATCCTGCCGCTGCTCGATCGTCATCATCCAGAGTGCTACCGGCAGAAAAGAATAGAACGCGATCTTCGTGGGGTTGCCGAGGCCGGGATAGGCCGTGGCGATGACCTCGCCGATCAGCGCCATCAGGCACAGTGCCGTGACGAAGATCACCGAGTTCGGGGGAGGCCAGGAAAGAGGGGCGGGCATGATCGCTCCTTTCAAGGAAACGGGTCGGTCGACTCGGTGGCGGACTCGGGGACAGCCTCGGTGGACGCTTCGGCGGCGACGGGATCGTCCGCGGCGGCGGGCGTGGCCCGCTCTGCCGGCCGCCACTCCTCCACGACGACCGTTACCGAGCAGGCCTTCTTCGGGATGACGTTCTCGGGCTTGTCAGGATCGATGTCGAAGGAATCGATGTCGATCCGGTGGGGGAGCCAGATGCCGGGGGCGGCCTCGCGGAAGTCTTTGCACACCGTCCGATTGAGCGTCCGGAACGTGCCGTTCGTCGTGAAGCGGACGCGGCGTTCCCTGGTCGTGACCGCGCCGGTCTTCGGATCGCCGCTGATGGACACCTCCTGCTGGAATCCGTCGCCTTCCTCGAGCCGCATCTGCACGCCGGCTTCGCCCGCGCCGGTCGGCGGCACGGGAAAGCTGCCGGCGCGGATCAGCGCCGCCAGTGAGCGTCCAAGGAAACCGGTCGTGAACTCCTTCTGCCAGGTCGTGGCGTCTTCCAGGCTCTGGACGACGTAGGATCGGATGTCGGCGTCGGGGCCCAGGGTGATCGCCTGCTGATCCGGAAGTGCCCCGGGCCGGCGAATGGTGACGTCGGCGACCGCCTCGTGGGGGTGGTCCGCGAGCCAGCGCTCGAGCCGATCGAGGGAGTCGGCGAGTTCGGCCGTCGCGTCGCCCGCGGGGTGGCCGTAGCCCATGCCCCCCGGAGGCATCGTGCCTGGAGCCGGCAAGGCCATGTCGATGCCAGGCACCGTCGGGGTGTTGGGTCGCGGCACCGCGCCCATGGGGGGCGGCGATGTTGGGAACATAGGCGCCGCCTGCGGCGGCAGGATCGCCCCCGGGGGTGGATCGCCTTGCGGCGAGGGGAACATTTCAGCCGACGGGGCCACGGCCACCGGCGTGGACGACGGCACGGTCGCCGTCAGTACCGGCATCTCGGCTGGGGCTTGGTGGCCAGGCCAGCCAACGACCGGCATCGGATCGGGGCCGGAGGCGACGGGCGGGGTAGCCGGCACGGGGATCGACATCGGCGCGATCGTCACCGAGGCGTTTGGTTGCCTCGCCATCGCCTCCATCTGGGCCTGCTTGGCGAGGTTTTGAGCGTGGATCGCGGCGACACGCTCGGCGTTTCGGCGCCCTCCGGAGAGAACCGAATCGGCGAGGCCCCAAAAGACCACGACCGCGCCACCGAGGATCGCCGCCGTCCCGGCGAGTTTGAGGACGAGCCGGCCGAGGGAGTCGCGGCGGCCGAGCCAGGCTAAGAGGAGGCTCGTGAGCGTGGCGATGACGGCGTAGACGATGGCCGGCTCGGCACGGCCGAGGGCCATGATCGGCCAGGGAAGAAGCAGCGCCATGAGAAAGATGACAAGTGCAGCGATCGACAGGAGCCGCTGGTCGGACATGATTCGCCTCAAGCAATCGAGGAAGGTTCGGGGTGTGGCTTGGTGGTCGGGCGCCGGTGCTGCCGGCGAGGGTTTTGCCGCGGCCGCGCGGACGACCTCGGGCGGCAGCGGAATCGCGAGCGGGTCGTTCACGTGCGCGAGACACGCTTCGAGCATCCCTGCCACCTCGGTCGCGGATGAGAAGCGGGCGGCGGGATCCTTGGCCAAGAGCCGGCCGATGATCGCCGCCAGCCAGGCCGGCATGTCGGGATTGGCGAGGCGCACGTCGGCAGGCTCGACGTCGGTCACCATCCGCAGCACCGCATGGCTCGACTCGGCCCGGAAGGGGGGCTTTCCGGTTGCAAGCGTGAACAGCACTGCCCCGAGCGCAAACAGATCGCTGCGGGCGTCGAGTGGCTTCCCGAGGGCCTGCTCCGGCGACATGTAGTGCGGCGTGCCGGCAAGCAGGCCGGTGACGGTGAGGCTGGCGTCGTCGGCGGCGCGGGCCAGGCCGAAGTCGGTGATCCGGACGCGCTCGACGCCGTCTTCGAGGAGAATGTTCGCCGGCTTCACGTCGCGGTGGACGAGCCCCTGGGCATGCGCGGCGGCCAGGCCCCGCGCCGTCTGTAGGCCGACGCGGAGGATCTCGCGGAGGTTCATCGGGCCCGCATCGCGAACGCGCTTCTCGAGCGTCGTGCCCCGGCAGTAGGGCATGACGAGGTAGGGGAGCCCGGCGAACTCGTCGACGCCATGGATGGCGATGACATTGTCGTGGACGACCGCCGCCGCGGCCTTCGCCTCGCGGAGGAAACGCTGTCGGGCGGCGCCGCTCGAGGCGAGGTGGGGGCTGAGGAGCTTGATGGCCACGAAGCGGTCGAGCGCCCGGTCGTGCCCCTTGAGCACGATCCCCATCCCGCCGGAGCCGATGATCCCGGTGATCTCGTAGGGGCCGAGGCGGCCGAGCATCCGGTCGTCGTCGCTCGGCGCGAGGATCTTTTGGATCAGCGACGCAAGTGCCGGGATCGGCGGAACGGCATCGGCGTCATCCCCGTCGGCTTCCGCGCCGGCCGAGAGCTGCTCGCGGACCGTCGACCAGCTCTCGGGAGAGGCCGCGAGGGCGTCGAGCCGGTCGCGGCAGGCGGCGCAGCCGCCGAGGTGGGCTTCGAGGACGCGCTCGCGATCGGGTGCGAGCGATCCCGAGACGAGCGCTTCGAGCGCGGCGTCGTCGGCACACGCGAGAGGGAGCGTGGCGTCGTGCGGAGTCATGGTGCCCCCCCGCCGTGCTCTTCGGAAGCGGCCCGATCGGTTGACCACTCCGCCTCGAGCGCACGGATCCGCTCCACGAGCTTCCGCATCGTTCGTGCCTTCGCGGCGTAGACCGCGCCCGCGGTCATGCCGAGCGTCTTCGCCACCCGCTCGGCGGGCGCGCCGTCGATCGCCGTCCGCCAAAAAGACTCCCACGCCGTCGGGCTCATCTCGTTCTGGATATCGGCGGCGGCCGCCAGGAACAGGCGCCGGCGCACCTCGAAGCGGAGGAGGCGGGAATCGGTGTCGCGCGCCGCGACCGCGTCGAAGGTATGGCCCGACGCAGGGCGGACGCGGGCGCGGCGGAGGGCATCGATCGTCTTGCGGTCGGCGATCGTGGCGAGCCAGGTGGAGAATCGGGCCCGACCGGGGAGTCCCAGGCCCGGCTCAAACGTCCCCACGGCAGCGGCGACGCTCCGGCAGACCTCTTGGGCGACGTCATCGGCATCGGCGGCAGAGAGCCCGCGGCGGCGCGCGAGCGCGACGATCGCCGGCCGATAGAGCGCCACGAACCGTTCCCACGCGGTCGTATCGCCGCGATCGGCGAGCCGTGCCGGAAGGCCGGGTTCGGTGGGGGGAAAGGACATGGCGGCAAAACCGTCGGGTGGGCTGTGCGCGGGGCGGAATCGCCCTCCACCTTCTTACACGCACCAGAGGAGGGGATTCGACGCCCGGCGGGGAAAGCTCCCCGGTTCCGGCTGGAGTGAGCCGCGGGCGGAGGCTGGTTTTTGGCGGCAGTCACTCACCGCGGGCCCGGCGGGAGGTGCTCGAGGAGGTAGCGAACGATCAGCATGCGCAAGTGGAGGGGGGTGCCGGGGCCCTCGGAGAGCCCGTGGTCGCGGTGGGGATAGACGAAATAGTCGAATCGCTTGCCGAGTTCCACGAGCCGGTCAACCAAGCCCTCGGTGATCTCGACGTGGGTGTTCGTCTCGCCCGATCCGGTGATGATGAGGAGATCCCCCCGCAGGCCCTCGGCGTAAGTGATCGGCGCGCAGGTACGGTAGCCCTCGGGGTTCCCCTCGGGGGTCCGCATGTACATCTCCTGGTACCCCGCCCAGTAGTATTCGGGCATCGGCTTCGGCACCACGGCGATGCCCACGTCGTAGTCGTCGGGCCTGCGGAACAGCGCGTTGAGCGTGTTCGAGCCGCCGCCGCTCCAACCCCAGATCCCCACCCGCGAGCGATCGACGAACGGGCACTGCCGCTCGAGCGCCTCGAGCCCAGCCGCCTGCTCGGCGGTGGAAAGCGGCCCGAGGCTGCCGAACACCGCCCGCCGCCAGGCCGCCCCCTTCGGCGCCGGCGTGCCCCGGTTGTCGATCGACACGACGAGGTAGCCGAGATCGGCGATCGCTCGGTGGAAGAGACTGAATCCTTGGCCGCCGTGCCAGTCGTCGAGCACGGTCTGCCCGGCAGGCTCGCCGTAGACGAAGACGAACAGCGGGTATTTTCTGGCGGGATCGAAGTCCCGCGGCTTGATCATCCAGGCGTCCATCAAGACGCCGTCGCCGATGTCGAGCTCGAGGAAGTCCGTCGGCCGGGTGATGAGCGGCTTCACGGCAGCGGCGAGGGGGGCGTTGTCCTCGAGCACCCGGAGGCTCTCGTGGCCGGGCAGCGCGACGAGATCGGTGACCGGCGGCATATCGAAGGTCGACCGGGTGTGGAAGGCGAAGCGGCCATCGGGAGAGAAGGTGTAGCGGTGCGAGCCCGGCTGGTCGGTCGGCGTCAGCCGTTCGGGAGCGCCGGTGCCATCGAGTCGCGCGCGGAAGAGAAATCGCTGCGTGGCGTCGTCGGGTGAGGCGTAGTAAGAGAGCCAGCCGTTCGTGGCGTCGAGGAATCCGCGGTCGATGATGTCGCATCCGGCAGCGGTGATCGGCTGCGGCGCGGAGCCGTCGCGGCGCACGACCCAGGCCCGCCGCCAGCCGTCGCGCTCGCTGAACACGACGAACGCGTCGCTGTCGCCGATCCACTCCAGGCCCCCCTGCTCCTGGTCCACCCAGGCGGTGTCAGTGTCGGTGTAGGCGGTGGTGATCGCGCCGCTGTGGTGATCTGCAAGCAACACCCGTCGCATGTCGTGGAAGCGGCTGAAGATGTCGATGAGCACCTCGGCCGAGTTACCGGCCCAGCCAGGTGGGTTCAGATAAAACGTGCCGGGCTCGTCGGGGAGTGGGATCCAGCGGGTGTCACCCCCGTCGGCACTCACGACGCCGACCTGCAGCCTCGATATCGGCCCGCCGATCCGCTCGATCCGGGCTTCGCGGAACGTGCGGAAGGTCGGGTCGCCGGGGACGAGGATCGCCCGCTTCGGCACGTCGGAAGCGTCGGAGCGCACGAACGTGATCCAGCGGCCGTCGGGGCTCCAGGCCGCGCTGCCGTTGTCGATCGTGCCGGGATCGCCGTCGGCGGTGAGCGTGATCGTGTGCCCCGAGGGAATGTCGAACACGAGCAAGTTCCCGCCCAGCGAGCCGAGCAGCCGGCGCTCGTCGGGCGAGAAGGCGTTGGCATCGAAGCCCACCCCCGCTGGCACCGTCACCGGCCGCAGGCTGCCGCTGGCCGGTTCGTGGAGCCAGTGATCGCTCCCCGAGACGGGATCGGTATGGAGCAGGAGCGTGCGGCCGCTCGGCGACAGACGGAATCCGTGGATCACGAGCCGCTCGGAAGTGCCGGGGGCGAGGAGCGCATCGCCTCCGACGAGCACCGTGCGTTCGCCCGTGGCGGTGTCGTAGCGGGCGATCTCGGCCGCGGCTCCTTCGGGGGTCTCGAGCTTCAAAGCGCCAGAGCCATCGGGGAGCCAGGTGGCGTCGAACGACCGGCTCCGGAACACGTCAGTCTCCACGATCGCTCGGAGCCTCGGCTCGATCTGGTCGAGGAGTCGGTCGGTCGCCCGTCCGGGTGGGTCGGCCGGCGCCGACGCAGCCGACAGCAGGGCGGCGGCGAGGCAGGCCGCGATCGCGACGCGGCGGCCCGGTGGAGGGAGCGTCCGCGCGCGGCGGACGGCGGTCGACGAAGGGGGGGGCGGCACGTCGGCCTCACTCCTGCTTCAGGTAGGAACGCGTCACGAAGTCGGTCTCCGCGTAGTGCCGGTGGCACTCGATGCAGGAGTCGATCCGGCCCCTGGAGAGCACCCGCTTGTTCGTGCCGTCGAGCACCGCGTATTCCCAGTCGCCGTGCTCGGGGTCGTAGCCCGCGGCCATCTTTCGCATCACGGTATAGAGCATCGCCCCCTCGGCTTCCGCGCTCTCGAGCTTCGCCTTCACGATCACGGCCCCCTCGCCGTAGCTTCCCTCCCCCGACTCGATCGGTGCCCTCGCGTCGGCGGTGACGTAGACATGGCAGTAGGCGGGCTGCAGCTCCCCCTCGTGGATCTTCGGGTTGTAGGTGGGGACGCAGGCCGTGACGGTCGAGTCGTCCATGGGATGCGGCTCGGCGGTGACGCGATGGAGCGTGGCGAGCTCCGCCACGACGTGGGAGAGGAACTGCGGACTCTCCGGATCGGCCCCGGGCTGAGCCACGACGGCCGCGGCGGTGACCGCCAGACATGCTGCGGCGAGCGAGAGGGATCCGTGTGTCATCGGCGTGCTTCTCCAGCGTGTGTCCAATCCAGCCTACCGCCGTGCCGGGCCCGCCATCGGCCCCGTGCCCGGCGGACGAGCGAGCTCGGCGTCGGTTCCCGCGTCGAAGCCGGACGCCACAGCCGCCACCGGCGGTCACCACCGCTTCGGCCACTTTTGCTGCGACGGCACCAGCCGTGGCTTCGTGACCCCCAACACCTCGAGCTCGGTGAGCCAGGCCTCATGATCGAGGCCGGTCTGCACCGCGTCGGTGGCCGAGTCGATCACGAAGAAGCCCGGCGCGTGATCGGGGTGGGGCGGAAGCCACGGCTTCGGATCGATCCTCCCGTAGATGACGCTGCCGGAGTTGCCGAGCTCGGGCACGTGCGGCCCGGCGATGATGGCCCCGAAGTTGACCCCATCCTTCACGAGGCCCCCCTCCTCGCTCGAGGCGAAGAAGACGTAGTAACCATTGGGCAGGAAGTCGTCACGACGCGCGTAGGCCGTCTTCAATCGCTCTGTCGGCCGTCCGGAACCGTCCGTGAAACGGGTCGAGATCTCGACAGACAGGCCGAGGGGCTTTCGCTCGATCCGGAATCGCCGCTCCGCCTCGTCGTCCGCGACCACCGCGACGGCGATCGATGGCCGTGGTCCATCGACGGCGGCTTCGTCGGTGACCGGTTCGAGCCGTGCCTTCTTCCCCGCGAAGACGATCCAGAGGCCGTCGGCGTCTTCCCCGATCTCGAGCGGTTCCCCGGGGGTGTCCTCGGCCGCGTGGAACCACTCGCCAAGGAGATCCACGGTCGGAGCTACGGCGGCGTCGCCATCGGCCGGCGACTCCGACCGGGGCACCTCCGCCCCCTCGGTGCCGACCGCGCGCGTCTCCTCGGCTGCGCTCGCCGGGCCTGGCGATGCCTCGCGCTCGGCCGCGTCGTCTCGGGCGACCGCCGGCGCGACGACTGCGGCCACCGTGGCAATTGCTAAGAACAAGCCTGCGACAAGCGCCTGCCGCGCGCCGCCGACAGGACGGCGGTCGCGGTCGGGAGCGAGGATCGCCCGGATGCGGGCTTCGATCCGCTCCGGGCGCCCCATCGCGAGGGCGACGCCGGCAGCCTGCGGCCCGGCCGGCAGCCGGGTCGTCACGGCAAGGAGGTCTTCGGCGTAGTCGTCGGGATGCGTGCCGGCGCGGAGCACGCAATCGTCGCAGGCGGCCTCCTGCTCGGCCCGCAGACGCCGAAGGCTCCACCACGCCAGCGGATGGAACCAGAACAGCCCGCGGGCGAGTTCGCCGACGAGTTGCGTGGCGACGTCGCGCCGCCGGATGTGCGCTAGCTCGTGGAGCAGGACGGCTCGGAGGCGTCCTTCCGGCCACGATCCCGCGTCCTTTGGAAGGAGCACGACCGGCCGCCGCCATCCCCACGCCATCGGGATCAGCTCCTGCCGGGAGACGAGCCCGAGCACGGCACCGTGAACGCCGCTTGCGGCGGCCAGCTCGGCGAGCCGCGCGGCCACAGGTCCGCTGGCCGGGGCCGCATCCCGCGCGTGTCGCCGCACGCGGAGGGCAGCCAGCACGAGCCTCGCGGCGAAGGCGCTTGCGCCCACGAGCCAGAGCATCGCCAGACCCCGCCCGAGCGACGGTGCCCGGCCCGCTCCGGGCGTGCGGGCCAGGGGCGGCGCAGCGGTCGGCCCTGCATCGGCCGCCGCGGCGGGGGGATCGACCGCGTCGGCCGGGATTACGATCGGCTCGTCATCGGCCGGGCCTGCTCCCACACTCCCGGTGCCGACCACAGGGAGGACGTGCCATGCGGGGGCGGCGAGGTGGATCACGGGCAGTGCGAGCGCCGCGGCAAGCGCTGCAGACCAGACGAGATGGCGCTCGGCCGCGGAGGCTCGTTTCATGGCGATCGCGAGTCCGCACGCCGCGAGGAACAGCACCGTCGAACGCATCGCGAGCCCCGGGCCGGCGGCCGCCACATGGTCGAGAAACCCTGTCATGATTCACGACTCCTTGATTCGCGCAGTTTGGCGCGTCCGTCGGGCATCCCGGATCAGTCCGGCGAGGCGCTTGAGCTGGGCGTCGTCGAGATCCGCCGCCGATTCGCCGAGGTGTGTAGCGACCGCCTCCTCGAGCGAGCCACCAAAGAACACGTCGAGGACTCGCCGGAAGGCCCCCGCGCCGGCCCGCTCGCGGGGACGGCTGGGGAGGTAGATGTATGTCCGACCGTCTTCCTCGTGAACGAGGTGCCCCTTCTCCTCGAGGATGCGGAGGAACGTGCGGACGGCCGTCTTGCTCGGCGCATCGGGCAACCGCGTCACGACCTCGGCGGCGGAGGCCCGCCCGAGGGCGTAGACGACGTCGAGAATCTGGCGTTCACGGCGACTGAGGCTGGGCTCGGCAGGACGGGACATGGACGGGGTTCCGGGGCCGGCGGCGTGACGGCTAAATTATTAGCCGTGTGAATTGGCCCGGTCAACCACGGTCGGTTAAAAAATTGGCCGACAACCCCGAACAGGGAACAGACGTCGGAGACGGCCTCGGCCCGCCCACGGTGCATTCCGGGGCACGAGACGCGGGTCACTTCCGCTCGGGGCGGTCCCGCGGGGCCGGGCAGTCGGCACTGCTCGGGGCTTGTGGCGGGAGGACGGCAGGCGGCACCACCAGACGGCCGCGGGTGCGCATCGCCCGGAGCTCGTCGCGGACGGCAAGCCGGCGGATTTCGCGGAGCAGATTCCGGCGGGCGGCAACCATGGGTGAACCCTCCTCGGGGAGCGTGTCCTGGGACGGACGGCGCAGACGGGGAGCCCGGCGAGCGGCCGTGCTCGCGGGCTTCAGTGTTTATTGTTCCCCTAGGTAGTACGGCGGCGGGGGGGTGTTTGTGCTGGGGTTGGTTGTTTTTCTTG
>CAJAYZ010000475.1 GCA_903949225.1 uncultured Planctomycetaceae bacterium | reverse complement strand
GGGACGTCACGGACGCCGTTCCCCAACACTCCTTCACCAGGGGGGAACACCATGATTTCCGTGCGTTTCTCTGCATCAACCGCGCCGTCGTGCGACCGCCGATCTTGGCGAACCGTGGCCCGAGCCTTCGCCGTGGCCGCTGCGATCGTCGCGGCATTCTCTGGGCTCCAGGCCTCTGCCCAGACCGTCATCACCGGCACGACGACGCTCACGCCAGACAATCCCCTTTCGGGCCTCTACGAGCTCAGTGACGCCGACAGCCCAGTGCTGATAGAGGGCGAGACCGATATCGACGGCGTCGCCTCGTTCTCTTTTAACTACACCATCGATCCGACCGTCCCCGCCACGCTTGCCGCGACGCTCTCCGGCACCGGCGGCCTTGAACTCACGAGCGCCGGCACGCTGCTGATCACCGGAGCCAACACCTACTCCGGCGGAACGACGATCGCGGACGGCACGATATCCCTCGGCAGCGCCTCCGCCCTGGGGAGCGGCACGATCTCGTTCGCCAACGTCTCCTCCTCAGTCGCTGGCATTCTCCAGTACACCTCAGGGATCACCACCGACTACTCCGCCCAGATCAGCACGGCGGGGGCTCAGCGCGTCATCATCGACACGAACACCGAGAACGTCACCTTCGCCACCGGCCTGGCCGGTGCAGGCACGGTCCTCACCAAGCTCGGCGACGGCATGCTGACGCTCTCCGGTACAAACACCTACACCGGTGACACAACCGCCTTCGGAGGCACGCTCGCGGTGGCGACTGGGGGCTCGATCACCACCACCACAGGCAATCTCCTTGTCGGTTCCGGAACATTCAGCGTTTCCGGCGGCGCTGTGAGCGTCGCCAACGTCACGGCGAACGGCGGCAACGTCGCCGTAAGCTCAGGAACCCTCAACGCAAGCGCTGTTCTCACTCTCGGCGACGACACCTTCGGCGCCCCCAACACGAGCACGATGACCGTCAGCGGCGGAACTGTGACAACCGGGACAACAGTCCTGGGCTCGACCGCAAGTTCTAGCGGAACGCTTATCGTCAGCGGTGGCTCGTTCACCTCGACCGGCGACCTGACTGTCGGCGTTAACGGCAGCGGCTTGCTCCAGGCCGACATCGCCGGAACGATCGCCGTCGGGGGTACGCTGACCACCGCCGCCGGCAGCACGATCGACATCGCCAGCGGCGGCACGCTCCAGATCGGCCTCGGGGGGACCAGCGGCACCCTTGTCGGCGATCTGTTTTTGAGGGGCGGCACGCTTGTCTTTGACCGCTCCGACGACTCGACCTACGGCGGGATCCTCGACGGCTCTGGCTCGATGACCAAAGCCGGCGCCGGCACCCTCACGCTCACGGGAGAAAACACCTTCAGCGGCCTGACGACGATCTCGACAGGCACCCTCCAGATCGGTGACGGCACGACCACCGGCTCAATCACCGGCGATGTTGTCAACAACGCCACGCTCGCCTTCAACCGCTCCAACGCAATCAGCTACGCCGGGGCGATCACCGGCTCGGGGGCGCTCGTTCAAGTCGGCACAGGCACACTGACGCTCACCGGGGTAAGTGACTATTCCGGCAGCACGACCGTCGCCACGGGGACCCTCGAGGTGACCAGCGGCGGCAGTGTGACTGGCGCCGGCAATCTGATGATCGGCAACGGCACGACCGCAGCGCTGGTCGTCTCCGGGGGAAGCCTCACCAACGCCACCGCGACGATCGGT
>CAJAYZ010000474.1 GCA_903949225.1 uncultured Planctomycetaceae bacterium | reverse complement strand
TCGCCGAACGTGTTGTAGGGAATGACGATGAAGGCCAAGAGCATCACCGCGCCGAGAATCAGCGCCACCGCGAACACCGGCTGGCCGATCGCCTCCTTCGTCGTCGCCGAGGCAACGGCCGCCGTCCGCCGGGGGATGAGCCGGAAGAGGGCATAGGCGAGGCTGATCGCCAGGATCGTGATCACCGTCCAGGGGAGGATTCCCACCTGGGGGTTCTCCGGCACGAGCCGGGCACGGACGGTGAGGTCGGCTGGCGCTGTGCCTGCATTGCTGATTTCGATCCGGGCCTTCTGTCCGATGAACGGATTCGGTTTGTTGGTCTCGTCGCCCCGCTTCCACTTCCAGATCGTCCCGGGGAGGAGCTCGATGTCGGCCTGCTTGGCCAGCGCGAAGCCCTCGATCGGCTGCTGCGTGCGGACGACGAGCGGCTGGGCCGCGTCGAACTCGAGCGCCTCGATCTCCTGCGGCCGGAGGTCGAGCTCAAACTCCTCGAGCGTGGCGCCGGCGGGGACGGAGAGGCGCTGCTCGAAGCGGTCGGCCGAGGACAGCCGCGCCAGCGACCGGCCGATCTGATTGAGGGGCACCAGCGGAGTGAAGGCGATGGCCACCGCGGAAAGCGTCAGCAACAGCCAGCCGAACGGGCCGGCGAATCCGTCGCTCAGGCTCGCGCGCGCCTCGGCCGCGGCGCGGGGCTGAACGACCCGCAGCACCGCCCAGACCAGGAGGATCACGGCCAGGGCAATCAGCGCCCCGGTGCCCAGCAACCAGATCGGGGGGAGGGCGATCGACCAGCGGTTGGCGAACAGTGGCGTCATGGGAGATGCAGCAGCGAAAGGGGCTAGGGGAAGAGCGAAGAGTAAGGAAGTGAGAAGCGATCGATGGGGACCTGCCCGGCAGGCCACGGAGCGGGGGTTGTACGGGCGCCGGGCTCGCTCGGTTCCCTGCCGACGCCCCGAGGCGATGATCTGGGGCGACGCTCCGGAGTCTCGGTGCCACTATTGTGCCTCGGAAGCGGTCTCCAGTGAAGGATCGAGCGGCAACGGGCCGGCAAGCACCGTCGAGCCGGTCCCGTGGAGGGGCCAGCGGGCCAGCACTCGGTGGACATCCTCGCGGCTGAGGTTCTCGATGGTTCGCAGATCATCGGCCACGGAGCGGTAGTCGCCGGAGTGGGCCCATTCCGGGCCGACGTCGAAGAGGCGACGGCGGGGGCGTTCGCCGAGGAGTACCCACCGCCCGGCGAGCTTGTTGCGGTTTTGCTCAAACTCCCGCCGGTCGAGCCCCTTCTCGGCCGCCGCCCGGTAGACCTCGTCGATCATCCCGAGGAGCTCCTCGGCGTCTTCGGGGTCGCAGGAGAGCTGGGTGGCGAACATGCCGGCGTCGAGGAAGTCTTGGTGGTGGCAGGAGGCCTGTTCGGCCCGGCCGGTATCGACCATCGCCCAGTAGAGCCGGCTGCCGGAGGTGTCGCCGAGAATCGCTGCCAGGAGCTTGGCGGCGAAGCGATCGTCGTCGTCGCCGGCCGGGCCGCGGGACATCTTCACGGCGTACTCGAGCGTCGATGTCGGGCGGGTGATGAGCTCGAGAGTCGGCGCGTACGCCGCCCGGAGGTCGAGCGGGGCGCGGCGGGGGGGGATCGCCAACGGCTCCCAGTCGCCGCACCACTCCCGGGCCGAGCGGACAAGCGCCTCGAAATCGACGGCGCCTGTGGCGCAGAGAACGATGTTTGCCGGCGAGTAGCGGCGGCGGTGGTAGTCGCGCATCACCTCGACCGGCATCCGCTCGATCGATTCGACCGTCCCCAGCACGCTCCGCGCCAGCGGATGATGGCCGAAGAAGGTCGCCCGGCAGCGGTCGTCGGCGCCGAACGGGGGCTGGTCGTCGTACATCCGGATCTCCTCCAGGATGACGAGCTTTTCGGTGTCGAAGTCGTCCTCGCGGAGGGCGGGGCGCATCATCCGCGCCAACAGCGCCGTCGCCTCAATCTGCTGTTCGGGGAGGACGGCGGCGTGGTAGGCGGTGTCTTCTTCGCTCGTGAACGCATTGGCGCTGGCGCCCATCCAGTCGAAGCGACGGTTGATCTCGTCGGCCGAGAGGTCGTTGGTCCCCTTGAACACCATGTGCTCGAGGAAGTGGCTCACGCCCCACTCGGCGTCGGTCTCGTCGCGGGCGCCGGTCTTCACGAAGAAGCCGATGCTCGTGGAGAGGGCCGTGTCGGTCACTTCGGCGATCACATCGAGACCGTTGGGGAGACGTTCATGCAGAAACTTCACGCGGCACCTCCAGCGGTTCTTTGCCCAGCGACACGATCGTCAGTCCGGCGGGGCGGTTCGCCGCCAGCCAGCCCTCCACCGACGCCACATTGAGCCGGTCGTAGCGGGCGAGCTCCTCGGCCAGGCTCCGCACCGACCCGAGGTGGTACCACTGCCGGGCGATCCAGGCCGCCCGCGCGGCGCTCGACTCCTGCTGCATCACCAGGGCGCTTTTCGCCCGCGACTTGACCCGGTCGAGCTCTGCCTCCTCGATGGTGCCGGGAAGCCGGTCGATCTCGGCGAGCATGACGTCGAGCGTCTCCTGGGCCCTGGCCGCCGAGGTGCCTGAGTAACAGATGGCCGAGGCGTAGTCGCGGAGCGTGTGATAGCCGGCCGACACGCTGTAGCACAGGCCACGCCGCTCCCGAACCTCCGAGAACAGTCGCGAGCTCGATCCCCCCCCGAGCACCGACAGGGCCGCCGAGGCCTCGTAGGACGCATCGTGCCGGTAGGGCGGCACCGACCAGGCCAGGGCGATGTGGGTCTGCTGGGAATCGTGGGGCACAAACCGGATCCGTTCGCCACGGCTCCCGATCGCCACCGCCGACGCGTCGTCGGTGTCCCAGTCTCCGAACAGCGCTTCGACGCGGGTGACGAAGTCGTTCCAGTCGATCCGTCCGGCCACGGCGATGATCATTCCCCGCGGCACGACATGGGCCCGCACGAACGAACGAACGTCGTCGACACCGATCGCCTCGACATCGGCACTGATGCCCTCGGAGGGCATGCCGAGCGGATGCGGGTAGTGGAGTTGGCGGAGGGCCGACATGGCGCGGTGGGCCGGATCGTCCTCGGTGCCGGCGAGGTTTTGGAGAACCATCTGCCGGGCATTCTCGAGCTCGTCGTCGGGGAGGCGGGGACGGCGGAGGATGTCGGCATAGATCGGCAGGGCGATGGGGAGTTGCCGCGCCACCATCGCCCCGGCGAAGCTCGAGTGGCTGGTCGACACCGACTGCGCCCACTGGATGCCGGAGCCTTCGAGGACCTCGACGATGTCGCGGCTCGTGCGGTCGCCCGCGCCCCGGAGCATCATTTCCCCAGAGAGCGTCGCCAGGCCGCAGCGCCCGGGGCCGTCATGAACGGCGCCGGCGGGGGTGTGGAAGGCCACCGCCACCGACTCGAGGCCGGGGAGGTCTTCGCCCAGAAGGACGATGCCATTGTCGAGCGTGGCCGAATGGAGGGTTTGTTTCACAGTCTCAGACAAGGTTGGCGGCGACGGGGAGCGGAAGCGACGCGGGAAGGGAGGAACTCGGGAAGGGGGCGAACTCGGGAAGAGGGGAACGGGCGGTGGATTTCGGGCGGGCGAACCGCCCTGGCCCTGTTGCCCCCCTGGTCATTTCCCCACCGGCGGCCCGGCGGGCTGCCAAGCCCACAGGATCGCACCCAAGAATAGCAGCCTGCGAAAAACGTGCCGCAAACAGCGTGGCCGGGGGCTGCCAGGGCTGACTTTTTCCAATCGCCCCATTCCCAGGGCCCTCATTCCAAACGCCCTCAGAGGAGGGCCGGCTCCCGCTCCTGAAACTGCCAGGAGGCTTTGTCGACAACCTTGTAGATCGTCTTTGCGCAGCGGAAGCCGAGCCGGCGGTAGAGGCTGACGGCCCGGACGTTGTCGGCCGTGACTTCGAGGGTCGCCCGGGGGAGGCTCTGCTCCGTAAATCCGCGGACGGCCGCGGCGATTAAGTACGACCCGAGGCCGAGGCCACGGTGCCCCGGCACGACGCCGATGTTTTGGATCGATCCGGCGCCGCTTGCGTCAATCACCCCCTGGATCGTTCCGCACCACTCCACCTCGGCCGGTCGCACGACTTGAGCATCGGGCCCGAGTCCGGCGGGAACGGGGCGGGAGCGGGCGATCAGCCAGGTTGCCCCGGGAAGAAACCCCCCCTTGCCGCGAATCTCCCGCATCAGCCGCCGGCAGCCTTCGAGGTCGCCCAGGCAGGGGAAAACAACGGCATCAATCTCGCTACGGAACGAGCGAAACTTCGTTCGGGCGTGGGCGTCGATGAGCCCTTCGTGCCAGGGCACGAGCCGGTAGCCGGGGGGCAGGTGGTCTGCCATGCCGGTCGGGGAGGGGCCGTCAGACGAGCGCGAGGTCGGGAAACCTCCGGCCCCGAGGGCTAGGTCCATCCGGAATCGTTTGAAGTAAGCCGAGTCCATCCGCTTTTCTCCCCGCTCTTCCCAGACGATAGGACGCTCCGCCGAGGTGGTCAACGCGCCGGTTGCCACGATCGATGTTGCGGGGATGCCATGAAGGGCCGGCGGCAGCGGCGGAAGGGGCAAAATCGGCGGTGATGGCTGGTCGGATTGGTCCGCTTCGTACGGTGACGGTAGACTGGCGAATGAGATTTTGGGCACTCAAAGATTGTTTTTTGAGAGATCAAAAAAATGAGCCTCTCGTCGCTGATGCCGCCTCTCGTGTCGCGCCTCGGCGTGGCTCTCGCCCCCTTTGTCGCCCCGTTCCTCGCGCTCATCCTCACGCTGGTCCCAGCGCCGGGGCAGGGGCACTGCGATGCCGCCGATCGTCCCCTCCGAGTCGTGGCCACGACGACGGTGGTGGCTGATCTCGTCCGCCAGATCGCCGGTGATCGGGTCGACGTCGACTGCCTGATGGCGGCGGGGATCGATCCCCACAGCTACAAAGCCACCCCGCGCGACGCCGACCGGCTCGCCCGGGCCGATCTCGTCGTCGCCTCCGGCCTCCATCTCGAGGGGAAGCTTGCCGATCTCCTCGAGCGCCTCTCGCGGCGCGTGCCGGTGATCGCTGTGGCCGACGCGATTCCCGCCAGTCGCCTCCTCGATGCCGGAGCGGGGTTGCATGACCCCCATGTGTGGTTCGATGCGGCGCTGTGGAGCCTCGGGGTTCCGGCGGTCGCGGAACGGTTGGCGAAGCTCGATCCACCCCACGCCGAGGCCTACCGCGAGGCGGGGCGGGACTATGCGGAGCGGCTTGTCGCCCTCGACGAGGAGCTCCGCGAGTCGCTCGCGGAGATTCCGCTGGAACGCCGGGTGATGGTGACGGCCCACGACGCCTTCCGCTACTTCGGTCGGGCGTACGGGATTGAGGTCGTGGGGATCCAGGGAACGAGCACCGAGGCAGAGGCCGGCCTCGGCGACATCAATCGTCTCGTCGATCTCGTCGTCACGCGGAGGCTCCCGGCGGTGTTCGTGGAGACGAGCGTCTCCGATCGGAACGTCACGGCGCTCCGCGAGGGGGCCGGGGCCAGGGGCCACACCGTCGGGCTCGGCGGGCGGCTCTACTCCGATTCCCTCGACGCCCCGGGAAGTGGGGCGGGCACGCTTGAAGAAGCCCTGCGGGCGAATGTGGCGACGATCGTCTCGGCCCTCGCCAAGCCTCAGACTGCCCCGTCGGGATCGAAATGAGCGTGCGATTGGAATGACGATGTCGACCACCTCCGCCGGCCTCGAGTTTCATGATGTCACGGTGGCCTATGGCCGCAGGCCGGTGCTTTGGAATGTCGACCTCACCGTGCCGGGGGCCTGCCTGTTCGGGATCATCGGCCCCAATGGCGCCGGAAAGAGCACGCTCCTCAAAGCGGCGCTGGGCCTTGTGCCCTTGGCCGGCGGGGAGGTGCGGATCCTCGGCGCGCCGCTCGAGCAGGTCCGCAGTCGGGTCGGGTATGTGCCCCAGCGGGAATCGGTTGACTGGGACTTCCCGGTGACCGTCACCGACGTCGTCCTCATGGGGACCTACGCCCGGCTCGGCTGGCTGCGGCGGCCCGGCCCGCGCGAGCGGAGCTTGGCAGCCGAATGCCTCGACCGCGTCGGCCTCGCCGATGTCGCCGACCGGCAGATCGGCCGACTGTCGGGGGGGCAGCAGCAGCGCGTCTTCCTGGCGCGGGCGCTGGCCCAACAGGCCGACGTCTACTTCCTCGACGAGCCGATGGCGGGGGTCGATGCCCGATCGCAGGAGCGGATCTTCCGGGTCCTTTCCGACCTCCGTGCCGAGGGGCGGTTGGTGGTCATCGTCCACCACGATCTCCGCAGCGTCGCCGAGTGGTTCGACGCGGTCGCGCTGATCGACATGCGCCTCGTCGCCACCGGTCCGGTGGCAGAGGTGCTGACGCCTGAGAATCTGCGGCGGACGTATGCCGGCCGGCTCGATGTCCTCGACGAGATCGGGCGGGCCGTCGCCGAAGGGGGGAGGACGCCGTGATCCTCACCGTTGCCGAGATGTCGTTCCCCACCGGTTGGATCCCTCCTTACAACACGCTCGTCGTCGCCGCCGGCGTGGCGTCGGTGGGATTCGCGGCTGGTGTCGTCGGCTGTTTCGCCGTGCTCCGCCGCCGCGCCCTCGCCGGCGACGCGGCGGCCCACGCCACCCTCCTCGGGGTTGGCCTCGCCTTTCTCCTCGGCGGCGGGCGGCGCGACCTGCCGCTCCTCCTCGGCGGAGCGCTGTCGACGGCGATCGCGGCGCTTCTGGCGCTGGTGCTCATCGGTCGCTGGACGAGGACGCGCGACGATGCCGCCACCGCGATCGTTCTCGGCGTGTCGTTCGGCGCCGGGATCACGCTCCTCTCGGGGATCTCCGCCCGCGGCATTCCCGGCAGCGCCGGCCTCGAGCAATTCCTCCTCGGCCACACCGCCGGACTGACCGCCGCCGACGCCATGATCCTCGGTGCCCTGTCGCTCCTCACGGTCGCCCTGGTGGCGCTGTTCCTCAAGGAATCGACCCTGGTGGCCTTCGATCCCCTGTTTGCCGCGGCGAGTGGCTGGCCGGTGACGCTCATTGATTACGCGCTGGTGGTTCTCGTGGCGGTGATGGTCGTCGTCGGGCTGCCGGCGGCCGGGGCGGTGCTCGTGACCGCCCTGGTCGTGATCCCGCCGGTGACGGCGCGGCAATGGACCGACTCGGTCGGGGTGATGCTCCCGCTGGCCGGGCTGTTCGGGCTCGTCGCGGCGCTCTCCGGCGTGGCGGTGAGCAGTGCCGTGCCGCGGATGCCGACCGGGCCGCTGGTCGTGATCGCCGCCTCCATCCTCCTCACGATCTCGCTCCTCATCGCCCCGCGGCGCGGCGGGCTCGCCCGTTGGCTGCGGTCCAGGCGGACGGTGGCAGCGTGGGCCGAGGGGCGGCTCCTCGAAGTGGCCCTGCGGCTCGAGGCCCAGGGGCCCTTCACCCGGGAGCAGCTCCTCGCCAAGGCGCCGGGCGTCGCGGTCGACAGCGCCTTCAAGCGGCTTGTTCGCTCGGCGGCCATCGAGCCGGTGGTGACACGCGCCGGCACCGATGCCTGGCGCCTCGCAGTGTGGGGGCGGGAGTTGGCTGCCGAGCGGTCGCGCCGGCTCGCCGCCTGGACGGAGGTGCTCGAGGCCGCACGGGAGGATGCCCGTGGGCATCTCACGATCGACGTCCCCTCGCCGGAGGCGATCCTCGGCGCGGCGCGGATGAAGGCGATCCGTGAGTCGGCCGCCGCGGCCCGCAGCGTCTCAGGCCCGGCCTGAGGAGGGCATGTCTTGAGCGAGGCGTCTTCATGATGGAGTTCGACAGCACCCACCTCTGGATGCACTTCTGGGCGATCGCCACGGCGGCCACCGTGTCGGCGGGCTGTGCGCTCGTCGGATCGTTCCTCGTCGTCCGGCGGTTGAGCCTCCTCGGCGATGCGATCAGCCATGCGGTGCTCCCCGGCATCGTCTTGGCCGTGCTGGCCGGTGGCCGGCCGGGCGGGGCAGGGGTGTTTCTCGGCGCCGTCGTTGCGGCGCTGGTGACGGTGTGGCTCACAAATCTCCTCGGCACCCATGCGGGGCTCGCCGAGGATGCCGGCGCGGGCGTCGCCTTCACGACCCTGTTTGCGATCGGCGTGGTGCTTGTCACGGCCCTGGCCTCACGGGTCGACATCGATCCGGGTTGTGTTCTCTACGGGATCCTCGAGCTCGTTCCCTTCGACACCGTCCCGATCGTTGGGCTCGAGGTGCCGCGAGCGCTGTTGGCTGCGGCGACCGTCCTTGTCGTTCTCGTTGTCGCGGCGGCCCTCTG
This sequence comes from uncultured Planctomycetaceae bacterium, assembly GCA_903949225.1. GTDB lineage: Bacteria > Planctomycetota > Planctomycetia > Pirellulales > UBA1268 > QWOP01. The sequence continues at coordinate 2,945 of CAJAYZ010000474.1, read as the reverse complement.
CTGGAAGGAGCTCGTGTTCACCGCCTTCGACCCGGCCGCTGCCCGCGCCGCGGGGCTGCCGGTCAGCCTCGTCTCGGCTGGTCTCCTTGTCGCCACGAGCCTGGCGACGGTGGCGAGCTTCGAGGCGGTCGGCGCGATTCTCGTCGTGGCGATGCTCGCCGTCCCCGCAGCGGCAGCCGAGCTCCTCGTCCGCCGCTTCCACCGCATGCTCTTGGTCGCGGTGGCCCTCGGTGTGGCGGGGAGCATCGTCGGGTATCTCGCCGCCTGGCACTTCAACACCAACGCCGCCGGGATGATCGCCGTCGTTCTCGGGATCGAGTACCTGCTCGCAGCGATTTTGGCGCCGGGGGATGGAATCGTGGCGCGAATGGCGAGCCGCGAATCGCTCCGCTGGCGCGTGGCCTGCGAGGATCGGCTCGCGAGCTTGTGGCGCGCGGAGGAAGGGGATGCGGCGGCCCTTGCCCCCCGGACGCTCGTCGATCGGCTCGCGCAGGCCCGGCTCGTTTTCGGAGGGCGGATCGTCCCGGGCCGTGCCGGGGGGCTGACCGACATCGGCCGTGAGGAGGCGCGGGTCATCGTCCGCTCCCACCGCCTCTGGGAGGCTTGGCTGGGGCGCCATGTCGCCCTGCCGTTGGATCATCTCCATCCCCCGGCGGAATGGATCGAGCACCATCTCGGGGCCGAGGTTCGGGGGCGGATCGCCGCTGATCTCGAAGGGGACGTAGGCGACCCGCACGGCCGCGACATTCCCCCCGAGGAGTTTCCCCGGCGCGCGGCCAACGAGCCGACGCGGTGACGTTCGCCGCCCGGCGTCATGCCACCGGCAGCATCGCCCGGAGCGCGGCCAAGTTTTTCCGGTCGATGGCGGGATCGACCTTCCCGTCATCCCCCTCCTTCGGCGTCTCGAGGATCACCGGGACGGCGGCCAGTCGAGGATCGTTCATGAGCAGCCGGAACGCCTCCGGGCCGATCTCTCCTTCACCGATCGCCTCGTGACGATCGACCCGCGAGCCGAACGGCTTCTTCGAATCATTGGCGTGAATGACCTTGAGACGCGAAAGTCCGATCAGGCGGTCGAAGGCGGTGAGCGTGGCGTCGAGCTCGGCAGCGGGCGCGAGTGGATAGCCGGCAGCGAAGACGTGGCAGGTGTCAAGGCAGACGCCGACGCGCTTGCCACACTGGCCGGTAGCGTCGATGACGGCGAGCATCGCGGCGATCTCGTCGAAGGTGTCGCCGAGGCAGGAGCCTTGCCCGGCGGTGGTCTCGATGAGGATTCCGGCGCGGAGCGACGGAGTCTTCTCGAGGGCCGCGGCGATCCCCGCGGCCGCGCGAGCCACGGCGACGGGCCGGGCTTGAGCGCCGGCGGCCCCCGGGTGAGCGACGACCCAGGGGATCCCCAGTTGCTCGGCACGCTCGAGCTCGAGGACGAGCCCGGCGATCGACTTGTCGCGGAGCGTGTCATCGGCCGATGCCGGATTGATGAGATAGGAGTCGTGGACAACGACGCACGCCAGCCCGGCCGCGCTCACAGCCGCCCGGAAGGCCTCGGCTTCTGCGGGGGCGATCGGCGCCGCGTCCCAGCGGTTGACGTTGCGGGTGAAGATCTGGAGGCAGTGGCAGCCGGTCTCGACGGCCCGGTCGACCGCCTTGGAGAGGCCGCCGGCGACCGACTGGTGGGCCCCGAGGAGCCTCGTGGAGAGACCGGCTGGCAGCGGAGCCGGCGGGACGAGAGTCGATCGGGGGGCGGGGGAAGCGGTGGGCTTGCGGGGCATGGGGTGACCGGACTCGATCCGGAGCCAACAGGTTGTTGAGAAGGCTTCCGCCGCTGGATGCGGCGGCGGTTGACTCAGGAAACCGGCAGCGTTTCCTGCGGTCGACAGTGGGGAAAAGGTCGCGGATGACTTTTTCCACGGATATCAAGAGGTGTCCGGCGAGCGCCCACAGGCGCCTGGATCGGGGGAAGTGCTGCCGACGAGCGAATGATTTTGACGGATTTCCCCGCCGTCGTACACTTGCACCGCTCAAACCTTCTGGAGGCGTCGACGTGGGGAACGCGGTCTGGTTCGTCGTCACCGTGGGAGTGGCTGCCCTGGCAGGGGTCGCTACGTCGCTCGCCATGCGCCCCATTCGTCTGGCCCGTCTGGCAGAAAAGCTCGCCCGGGCCCAGCGCGACTTCCATCGCCAGCGCGAGCAACTCGAGGCGAAGTTCATCGACCGTGCTGCGGCCACGGGAAAGCCCCGCGGGCTCCGCTGGAGCGACGTCGACTTCGACGACGACGTCCTCTACGTCCGCGAGCGGCGCACCGGCTGCCTCAAGGCCCTGGTGGCGATCGAGGTGTCGTTCGAGGCGATCGAAGGGGGCGGGATGGAAGAGGTCGAGGCGGTCTCGACAATCCGCGCCGCCACCGCCGAGTTTCTCTACGACACCAATCGCTGGGTCACCGAGGGACGGGTCTACTTCAATCTCCTCCCCACCGCGACGGTGAAGTATCTCGGCTCCGACCTCGAGTTGGTCGCCGAAGAGCATGGTGGCTCGCGCGGCTGAGTCGGCTGCTTTCGCGCTGCGGCCCGAAGCTGAAGCCGAAGCGCCAGCGTTGCCATCCGAGCGAGAAGTTCGCCGCCGGCAGTTCGGGAAGGCTGGCCTGAAGGCGTAGCCTGCGGCATCTGCGTTAACGGTGGCGCCTGCGGTTCCTCCGGCCACTCTTCCTGTTGGGCAGACCCTGCGGGCGCCGATACCAAGGGCGTGCGCCTCATGGTTTCGAGATGGACTCGAGGCGAGACCGCTTTCCCGGCGTCGGAGGACGCGACGTTGCGCGGACTGCTGCAGCAAGTCTCGGTGCTGGTCGTGGCCGCAGGCTTGGCGTGCGCCTGCGGTGATGCCGTCGCGCAGGGGCTGCAGAAGCTGCAGGGCCTGCCGAAGTCGTTTTCGCTGCCGGTGGCCGATG